>CAJIZD010000002.1:0-167194 GCA_905181795.1 uncultured Planktomarina sp.
TTTAACATAATTTATTTTTTAAACTTATTTTAAGTTAAATAATTTCAACCACATCAAAACCTATTTTATCCATAATCGTATAGTCATTAATGTTTTGTTCTATATTTTTATCAGCTATTAAAAAACCTATATATTTAGAATGTTTGGGAGACCAGACAATAGATGTTGCTTTTCCAATATGTTCGTTTTTTAAAAATACCGGAAGATTACTATAAAACGGTGGCTTATTAATACCTTCAAAGTCAAATTTCACCATAAACATAGATTTTTTAAAACCTATCTCTCTTTGTTTTAATAAAACTGATTTACCTATAAAGTCATTATCAGTGTCAAGGTTACAATATTTTCCTAATCCACAATCTTGTGGCAAATTTTTATTAGTCATTTCATTACCATAACTAAGGAGATTGCTTTCTACCCTTTCAATCATATTAGGGCAGCCAACCTTTATATTAAATTCTTGGCCGTCCTTCATAATTAAATCCCATAACAAAGTTCCAATATTTGGGTTTGAAAACAAAATCTCATAACCAGATTGTTTGCTAAAACCTGTTTTTGATATAAAAATACCCTCATTGTTAAAATTAAATTCTTTAAAATTAAAAAATTTTATATTTTTGACCTCTGTACCTAAAGTCTTCATCATTACCTGTTCTGATTTTGGGCCTTGAACAGCAATAGTAAATATATCTGTCTCAAGTACTTGAGCATTGAATTTCATTCCATAATTAATTGCCGATATCCAATTAAACAAATCAGAATCAGATAAAGAAATAAAAAATCGTTCTTCAGATATACAAAAAACAACAGGATCGTTTAATAATCCACCTTCAAAATTTACAATGGGGGCATAATAAGCTCTACCTGGAATAACTTTAGTGAAATCTCTACAAAAAAGAAACTTAACTAAAGATAAAGCTTTTTTTCCTTTAATTTCTATTACTTTTTGGCAACAAACATCCCAGAGTTGTACATATTTAATAAGATGTAAATAATCACTCTTTAAAGATTTAAATATTGTTGGGATCAGAGTGTTGTTATATACGCTATGTTTTTTAACACCTGCTTGTTCATTTCTAGAGGTAAATGGTGTCTTTTTAATTCTATTTGATGTTGTAAAAAAATCATTAGACATTTTAGATCCCCCAGCTCAAAAATAAAAATATTAAAATCACTTTGAACATTTTTTATGAAAAGTAAATTAAGAAAATCACTTGAAGAAAAAAAATTTTATTGATTAAATATACTTACTAGAAATGCAGGAACATACGTTCTGTTGTCAATACTATGGTTGAGACCTAACTGTTACTTTTTTTGCTGCAATTTTGGCTTTATCTAATGTTTCAGCTAGTATTACTCCCATTCTTCGATAAGATTTTAAAAATGGTTTACCAAAAATTCTGAAATCGACACTTTTATCTTCTAAAGCTTTTTCAATACCTTCTATTGAGTAATTACCTATTGCATTTTTTTCAGCTAAAATTACATGACTCGCTCCAGGTCGATCCAGTTTAATTTCTGATAAAGGCAAACCTAATAAGACTCTAGCGTGTATGTCAAATTGACTATAATTTTGAGTATACATAGTCACCATACCAGTATCGTGAGGACGAGGACTTAATTCACTAAAAATAACTTTCCCCTTTTTATCAACAAAAAATTCAACACCAAATATTCCAGATCCTCCTAAATCTGTAACCATTTTACGTGCAGCAACTTGTGCATTTGCAATAACATCATTAGAACAATCTGCAGGTTGCCAACTATACTGATAATCTCCACGTTCTTGGAAATGCCCTATGGGTTCACAAAAAGAGACATCGCCTGATTTTTCTAAAATTGTTAAAAGTGTTATTTCATAATCAAAATCAATAAATTCTTCAACAATTACACGTTTTCTATTTCCTCTCATGCCCTCAATAGCGAATTTCCAGGATTTTTTCAATTCATCGTCGTTACTAGCATAACTTTGACCTTTTCCTGAAGAACTCATCACAGGCTTTACTGCGACTTTTGTTCCTATTTTCTTTGCTTCTGAGATTAATTCTTGTTCTGTTTCAGCATAAGAAAAACTTGCTGTTTGCAAGCCTAAACTTTTTGCTCTATCTCTAATTCTATCCCTATTCATGGTTAAGTTTACTGCTTTTGCTGAAGGTATTACAGTGTATCCATTTTTTTCTGCATCTAACAATACCTGCGTTTCAATGGCTTCTACTTCTGGAACTATAAAATCTGGTTTATGATTTTCTATTATTTTTGTAAGTTTATTCTTATCAAGCATGTTAAATACTTCTGATTGATCACTAACTTGCATAGCTGGTGCATTTTCATATGCATCACAAGTAATGACGTAACACCCCATTCTCTTCAGACTAATAGTTAATTCTTTTCCTAATTCACCACTACCTAATAATAAAATTTTTTTCATGAGGTTCCTTTTTAGAGTTTTAAAAAACATTAAACTAATTTATCTTAATAACATGAATTTCATAAAAAATCTTTATTACAGGTTATTAAATAAACAAATTTCAAGTATTTATAAAGACCGCTTTTATAAATATCATAACACTCCAAAAGGTGTGTTTTGGAATAACAGAATGTCTCAAGATTTAAGATTAAATATAATTTTAGATAAAATCACTGACAATTCTCCATTAAACATTATCTCTATTGGAGACGTTGGTTGTGGATATGGTAGATTATTTGAGATTATTAAAGAAAGAAAATTAGATCATAAAATTATATATTCCGGCTTTGATATCAATAAAGAAATGGTCTTATTTTGTAAAAACAATAAATATTTTCATAATGTATCTTTTAAAATAGGAACTTTTCCAACTCAAAATGTTGATTATGTTGTTATGTCAGGAACTTATAATTTAACTGTAATTAAAAATATAAAAATATGGGAAAAATATATTATAGAAAATTTAAAATCTAATTGGAACTATACAAAAAAAGCTCTAATTTTTAATTGTTTAGTAAATCAGAGCCGGAAAATTCAAAAGAATTTATACTATACTGAATTGTCTTGGATAAAAAATATTTGTGAAAAGAATTTTGGTAACTTTGAATGCATTAAACATAATATGCTTCCAAATGATATTACTATTGTTTTAAAGAAATTAGATTAAATTTTTAACAAATTTATTGATATAGCCTGCAAATTCTTGTGGTTTTTCAATTGGGATTAAATGACCACAATCTTCGAGCTCAATTCTTTTAGTATTTTTCATTGTTTTTATAATATCATCAATGTCACTTGGTACTCTAAAAACTTTATCATGATGACCAGTCATTATTAAAACGGGTACATTAATCTTAGACCAATCTAAATCCCAATTTGCGGATAGAGATCCTTGCATTAATTTAAAAATTCCTGAAGTCTCTTCCAATCCTATATAATTGTTTGGGTTAAGAGCTTTTGGCTTCATTTGTTCTAAAAAACGAGGGGAAGCAATAACAGGCATATTAAAATCCATTAATAATGATGTTCCTCCATAACGTGCAACATTTACCATTGTCTCGTTTATCCAACGTAATCTTGAGTTGTTTTTTCTTAGAGTGTTTATCAAAACGAGACCTTTACTCTTAATACCTTTTTCTAATGCAAGAGTTGCGTACAATCCACCTATTGAAAGCCCTACTAGAACTATGTTTTGAATTTTTAATTCATCTATTAGCAAACATAAATCTGAGACTATAATATTAGTATCTAAATCTAAACTCTCGTCAAATTTACTAGTCTCTTGTCCCCTAAAATTATATGTTAGATATCCATTTCCTTGGCCAACAACTAGTTGACCAATTTCTCCATTCCAGGCCGACACATTTCCTGTAAGCGCATTAACAAACACAAAGGTAAAACCGTTATCTTTTGGTTTTACAAATTCGTAATAAATCTCATTTTTATCGTCAATTTTTAAAATACTCATTTTGATACTCTAATTTTCTAAAATTTCTATCTTTAAATGTTGAAAGTGTAATTCCAACTCTTGATCTCTTAAAATAGCTATCTTTTTAAATTCTTCATCGTCTTCTAAATTAATTTGTTGTCCATTATTTTGATTTTCAAAATTAGGAGTTATTTCTCCTAAAATTTCTTCTGTTTCAGAAACTTCTCTTTTTAAAGGTTCTTCTCCAACTCTTTCTTGAAATGTAACTATAGCTCTAAGACCTCTTTCAATAGCGGATCGCTCATCTTCATTTTCACTTTCGTCAAAACCAACGTATAATGCATGGACTATATGTTGCTTTGGATCTGGTAAAATACCAACATCGAATATCATTTCACCTTCTGGGTTTAAATTTGTATAAAAATCACTAAACCTAGCTAATATTTCTCTTGTGCGTGAGGGTCCCGGCTCAATTGGCGTTGCTTTTTTGGGTGGAAGTGGGGCATTCATATTATTCCAAATTACAACACAAATAAGAATGCAAAAAGTTACAACAAGGGCAATTACAAATGGCGTTGAATCTATAAACATATTTAATACACAAAATAATTAGAATTTAATTATATCTAAATTTATAATTTTACTCGCTATAAATCAAAGTAATAATGCAAATACAAATATATAAATATTTATTAAAAAAATATTGTGTATATTTATCAGTTACTTAATCAAGATTACTTACTATAAGCTTACATGACGATTTGCAATTAAAGTGTTTTTATTGTTACAATGATCTTGCATATAATATGTAATCAATTAATTAACAAAGGTTTGTAAATTTTTTACAAGCGGAAATAGGAGAAGAAAATGAAACGTATACTATTACCTGGCGTTATAGTATTAGCGTTAGTCATAGGTGTATACTTTATGACACAAAAAGGCGAAGATAAAGTTGCTGACGTAGCTTGTGGTAAAGTTACTATAGCTGAAATGAACTGGGCATCTGCAGAATTGATGGCCAATGTTGACAAAATTATCTTAGAAAACGGTTATGGATGTACAGTTGAACTAGTAAGTGGTGCAACAATGCCTACTTTTACTTCAATGAATGAAAAAGGAGTACCTGATGTTGCCCCTGAACTTTGGGCTAATGCAGTTGTAGAACCTTTAACAAAGGCAACTAGCGAAGGTAGATTAATTGTTGCAAATAAAGCACCAATTACAGGTTTAGGAGAAGGTTGGTGGTTACCACCTGCAACTCTAAAAAAACATCCTGAATTGAAGACAGCTCTTGATGTTATCAACAGACCTGATTTATTTCCATACTCTGAAGATAAGTCAAAAGGTGCTTTTGTTGGATGTCCTGCTGGATGGGGATGCCAATTAGTTAATGCAAATCTTTTTAGAGCATTTGAAATGGAAAAAAAGGGCTGGGTTCTTGTTGACCCAGGAAGTGCCGCTGGATTAGATGGTTCAATGGCTAAAGCAGTTGAAAGAGATGAAAACTGGTTTGGTTATTACTGGTCACCAACTTCTATGATTGGTAAATATAAAATGCATAAGTTAGACTTTGGCGTACCTTTCGGCTGGTAAAGAAAACTGGGACGGTTGTATTGTTAAAGCAGAGAAAGACTGTGCTGACCCTAAAGTTTCATCATGGACTAAATCAGAAGTTAATACAGTTGTTACTTCCAATTTTAAAGAGAATGCCGGCGTTGCTTTAGAATTTATTAGTAATAGAATTTACCCAGGTGATGTTATGAATGGCATGTTGGTTTCATGACAGAGCAAAAAGCTTCAGGTAAAGATGCAGCTTATGAATTTCTTGCTAAACATGGAACTGTTTGGGAAAAATGGGTATCTCCAGAGATAGCTGAAAAAATTAAAGCAAGCATTAAAAGCTAGAAAAATTTAATTTTAAAAACTTATAATCACCACCTTACTCATAGGGTGGTGATTTTCTAAAAGTGGGGTAAGATAATGGACTGGTTTTTTAACTTTCCTTCTATGGAAAGAAATGATTTAAGGGAATTTAAAAAATCTGTTGATTTTACCTTTACAGATTTCACTAGGTCCTACGGTGCAGATATAGAAAGCTTTTTTGAACCTTTATTAATGTTTTTGGTTTGGTTTGAAAAATTTTTTATTAATACCCCTTGGCCTTTAATTATATTAATGATTCTTGTATTTGCTTGGTTTGGTTCAAGGTCAATTTCCGTAATAGTAGGTACTCTTATAAGCTTCCTTACAATTGGCTATTTTGGAATGTGGGAAGATACAATGTCAACTTTAGCTATTATTCTAGTGGCAACATTTCTATGTATATCTATTGGAATTCCAATGGGTATAGCAATGGCTAGAAGTAATAAAATTCAGGCGCTAGTTGTTCCTATTTTAGATATCATGCAAACTATACCTAGTTTTGTATATTTAATTCCAGTTGTAATGCTTCTTGGTATTGGAAAAGTACCTGGATTAATTGCTGTATGTATATATGCAATACCTCCAATTGTACGTTTAACAAATCTAGGTATAAGATTAGTTGATAAGATGTTTTAGAGGCATCAGATTCTTTTGGAGCAAACTATTGGCAAAAACTTTTTGGTGTTCAAATGCCACTTGCCCTTCCAACAATTTTTGCAGGGGTTAACCAAACAATTATGATGGCATTAGCTATGGTTGTTATTGCGTCAATGATTGGGGTTAAAGGATTAGGGCTGCCCGTCTTAAGAGCTATTTCAAATCAGTATCTTGCTTTAGGACTTATGAATGGCTTAGCAATTGTGGTTCTTGCTATCATTTTTGACAGAGTAACTCAGAAATTTGGCTTGAGAATGCAAAAATATAGAAATGATGGTAAGGATTAATTTGATGAGTAAAAATGATATATTAATCAAAGTAAGCCAGCTTTATAAAATCTTTGGCGATAATAGTAATGAAGCTCTAAATTTAGTTAAGGACGGAATGGGCAAAGATGAATTACTTGAAAAGTGTAATTGTGTTCTTGGTCTTAATAAAATTAACTTAGATATAAGAAAAGCAAAAATTCAGGTTGTAATGGGTTTATCTGGATCTGGTAAGTCAACACTAATCAGACATCTAAATAGATTGATAGAACCAACAAGTGGTGAAATCTTAGTTAATAATCAAGATATTCTAAGTTTATCACAAAAGGAACTGATCCAATTTAGACAAAATAATATGTCTATGGTATTTCAAAAATTTGCACTTTTCCCTCATAAAACAGTATTACAAAATGTTGGTTACGGTCTTGCAATTCAAAATATTCCAGTGAAGAATGGAACGAAAGAGCTGAAAAATGGATTAATCGTGTTGGATTAGACGGGTATGAGACATACTATCCTGGACAATTATCTGGAGGAATGCAACAAAGAGTTGGTCTAGCTAGAGCATTAGCAACTGACGCTGAAATTCTGCTTATGGATGAAGCTTTTTCTGCTCTTAGATCCCCTTATTCGATCTGAAATGCAGAATATTCTTTTAGATCTTCAAAATGAATTGCATAAAACAATAATTTTTATTACTCATGATCTTGATGAAGCCCTTAAAATTGGAGATAGAATAGCTATTCTTAGGGATGGAAGTATGGTTCAAGACAGTGATCCTCAAAAAATTATTATGCAACCAGCAGATGACTATGTCTCTGATTTTATAAAAGATATTAATAGGGCTAGAGTTATTCAAGCTAAATCAATAATGACGCCAACAAACTCCAAAAGTACAGGGCCAGTAGTTCAAGAAAACATGGTGTTAGAAGATATCCTCCAAATAATGTCTGAATCTCCGACAAAGCCTGTTACTATTGAAGATACAAAAGGAAAGATTACCGGCAAAATTGAAATAGCTAATTTAATTGAAGGAATGAAAAGACCAAAATCTCAAGGCACTAATATTACAGGTTAGTTTTTTTTGGTCTTCCTAACTGTATTAAATTAAATCCACTTTTTTTAAAACTATCAGGATTTAATGCATTTCTTAAATCTACTAATATATTCCCTTTCATAACTTTTTTTAGCTTAGTAGCTGATAAACTCCTAAATTCATTCCACTCAGTTAAAATAACTAAACCATCACTGTCTTGAAGACATTCTTCAATATTATTTGAAAATTCTATATTTTTTAATAATTTTTTTGCCTCATCCATTGCAACTGGATCAAATACAGAAATATCGAAACCTTTTTCTTTTAATATTGGAATTATATCTAAAGAAGGGCTGTCTCTCATATCATCAGTTTCTGGTTTAAATGAAAGACCAAGAATTGATATCTTTTTATTCTGGCAATTATTATTAAAAGCTTCAATAATTTTATCTGCCATATCAGATTTTCTTTGTTTATTATATTGAACTACAGTTTCAACTAGAGAAATATTTGAATCATACTCCTTAGCAGTTTGCACTAAGGCTAGAGTATCTTTAGGAAAACAAGATCCACCATAACCTGGACCAGGGTGTAAAAATTTACTACCTATTCTTTTGTCTAAACCTATTCCTTTTGCAACGTCATGGACATCTGCTCCAACTTTTTCACATAAATCAGACATTTGATTAATATACGATATTTTAACTGCTAGAAATGCATTTGCAGAATACTTTATAAGTTCTGCTGTATTTAGATCTGTAAACAGTATAGGCGTTTCAATGAGATATAGAGGTTTATATATTATAGACATTAATTGTCTTTGCTTTTTCAGTTTCAATGCCCACAACAACTCTGTCAGGTCTCATGAAATCTTCAATAGCATTACCTTCACGTAAAAACTCAGGGTTTGAAACAACGTCAAAAAGAGCATCTGGGTTTATTTTTTTTATAATATTCTTTACTTCAGCACCAGTGCCGACTGGGACAGTGGACTTATTTACAATTACTGTGTATCCATCTAAATTTTTGGCTATTTTTTCTGCTGCTTCATAAACATATGTAAGATCCGCGTGCCCGTCTCCTCGGCGTGAAGGAGTTCCTACAGCTATAAATACAATATCAGCTTTTTTTATATTTTGATCAATTTCATTGCTAAATGATAATCTTCCAGAATTTTTATTTTTTTTAACTAAATTTTGAAGACCAGGTTCATATATTGGTATAATATCATTTTTAAGATTATTAATTTTATCTTTATCTTTATCAACACAACATACATCAAAACCAAACTCAGAAAAACACGTTCCTGATACTAAACCTACATAACCTGTACCCAAGATAGTTATATTCATTTTAATTCCTTTAAGACTTATAATTAATCTGACAACTGCAGTTGACGTATAACTTTTATTACAATATTTAATTATAGTGATTAATTATACTATATTCAAGGATTTGTGAATGAAAATTAAAAAAGGCCATTTTTCCTGTTGGAGGTTTGGGAACAAGGTTTCTACCAGCTACAAAATCAATGCCAAAAGAAATGCTTCCAGTAGTAGATAAACCAATTATACAATATGCTGTTGAAGAAGCTGCGAATGCAGGAATAGAACAATTTATCTTTGTTACTAGTAGAGGAAAATCATCTATAGAAAACCATTTTGACCACTCATTTGAGTTAGAGAATAATTTACTTTCAAAAGGTAAGAAGGAAACTTTAAAAACTGCACAGGAAATGTTAAAAATACCTGGTTCTTTTGCTTACGTTAGACAACAAGAACCTGCAGGCCTAGGTCATGCTGTTTGGTGTGCAAGACATTTAGTAGGAAATGAACCTGTAGCTGTAATTCTTGCTGATGATCTTATCAAAGGCTCAAGTACTATAAAAGAAATGATTAGTAATTATAGCTCTGGAAACATGCTAGCTATTATGGATGTAAACAATCAAGACGTTTCATCCTACGGTATAATTTCTCCTGGAAAAACTTTAGAGAATAATATGACAGAAATCTTAGGTCTTATAGAAAAGCCTTCAATTGAAAAAGCACCCAGTAATATGGCTGTTGTAGGAAGATATATTATTGAACCTTCAGTGTTCAAAGAGCTTGAAAAACAAAATAGAGGAACAAGCAACGAAATACAACTTACTGATGCAATAGCTAATAGAATAGGTAAATCACATTGTTATGGTTATAAATTTACAAACGACAGGTTTGACTGCGGATCTAAATTAGGTTTTATTCAAGCTAATATTAAGCTTTCTATTGAAAGAGATGATTTGAGTGAAAAACTCAAAAGTTGGCTAAAAGACGAATTTTTAAATGGTGATGTTTAATGCTTCAACATATTTTTGATCCGACTATTTTGCGTTCATATGATATTAGAGGCATTTATGAGAAGACCTTAAATAAAGAAGATGCCTTTATGCTTGGGTTTTTTTATGGAATTACTGTTAAAAAAAAATTACCCACAAAAGAAAATCCTTTGATTGTAATTGGAATGGATGGCAGACTTTCAAGTCCTATTCTTGAAGAAAACCTTAATGCTGGTTTAGAAAAATCAGGATGTGAAGTTTATAGAATTGGCCTAGGTCCAACACCAATGCTTTATTTTGCTAGCCATTTTTTCAAAGCAGATGGAGCAATTCAAATTACTGGTAGCCATAATCCTAAAGATTATAATGGATTTAAAATTGTTTTAGACCAGAATTCTTTTTTTGGTGAAGATATACAAAAATTAGGAAAACTTGCAAAAGAAGGTTATTCTCAGACTTATTTAGGTTTATCTAAAAGTGTTTCAATAAATGATCAATATATAGAAAAAATAATTGAACCAATAAAAGGTATTGATAAAAAGTTAGCCAATAAAACAATTGTTTGGGACTGTGGTAACGGTGCTTCTGGACCGTCTGTCGAAATGCTTACTAAAAGAATTTCAGGAAATCATATAGTCTTGTTTTCTGAAGTTGATGGTAATTTTCCTAATCACCACCCTGATCCCACAGATGAGTCCACTTTAAAAATACTTTCTGATAAAATGAAAGAGGTAAATGCTGATATTGGTATAGGATTTGATGGTGATGGAGACAGAATAGGGGTTATTGATAAAAAAGGTAGGCCAATAGCGGGAGATTTATTAACAGCATTTCTTTCTAACTCACTTGAAATTAAAGACAAAGAAAATCAAACTGTAATTTTAGATATAAAATCTAGTTATGTGGCTTATGATAAAATTATATCGTTTGGTTTAAATGCTGAAATTGGAAAAACTGGACATTCCAATATTAAAAAAAGAATTAAAGAGATCAATTCTCCACTTGCTGGAGAAATGTCAGGCCACATATTTTTTGCAGATAAGTATTATGGGTATGATGACGCTCTTTATACTTCAATAAGAATAATAAGTTTAATGGCTAATGATAATAGCTTAGACGACTTCATATCAACTTTACCCAAAACATATGTCTCACCTGAAATTAAACTATATTGCTCTGATAAAATTAAATTTAAATTGATCAATCGTTTAGTAGACAAAGTGTTAAAAGATTATAATCCTGAGAATGTAATTACTCTGGATGGTGTCAGAGCCAAAAATGAAATGGGTTGGTGGTTAATTCGAGCTAGTAATACAGAAGAAGCAATTGTAGTAAGATTTGAAGGTAAATCTGAAAAGGATCAAGATAAATTATTAATTGAAGTTAAAGAACGTCTAAAGAATGAAGGATTAACTTGGGAATATAGTTAATAAATGATATTATTTAATTAAATTAAAAGTATGTAGTTGAGGATGAAAATGACTAAAAGATTAGATCGAAGCAATTTACAAGTCTCTGAAACACTGGTTGATTTTATTGAAAAAGAAGCTTTACCAAACACTAATATAAATGCAGAACATTTTTGGAATAAATTCGAAGCAGTTTTAAATAAATTTGCCCCTCAAAATAAAAAATTACTTCAAATTAGAAGTGATATGAAAAACCAAATTGATGATTTTTATAAAAAACATTCTGGCAAAACAATTAATCAAGATGAATACATCGATTTTTTAAAAGAAATTAACTACATTGTTCCTGTCGGAAATGATTTTAAAATTGAAACGCAAAATGTTGATCCTGAACTTGCAGTTAAAGCTGGCCCTCAATTAGTCGTACCCGTTACAAATGCAAGATATGCTTTAAATGCTGCAAATGCGCGATGGGGAAGTTTATATGATGCTCTTTATGGAACTGATGCTATTTCAGAAAAAGACAACGCAACTAAAACAAGCTCATATAATCCAACAAGAGGTAAAAAAGTTGTAAATTATGCTAAAAACTTTTTAGACAAAAATTTTCCATTAACTAATGGTTCTCATAAAGATGTTGTATCTTATAAAATCAACGATAATGCTTTAACTATGACACTAGGTGATAGTTCTTCAACCAGATTAGAAAATATAGATCAATATATAGGATATCAAGGTGATATTAAAAACCCTAACTGCATACTGCTAAAAAATAATAACTTACATGTTGAATTACTTATAGACAAAAGTGGAAATATTGGAGCAAACGATTCGGCAGGTATTAACGATATAATAATTGAGTCTGCTCTAACGACAATACAAGATTGCGAAGATTCTGTTGCAACAGTAGATGCCGAAGACAAAGTGTTAGCGTATAGAAATTGGCTTGGGCTTATGAAGGGAGATCTTGAAGACACTTTTGAAAAAAATGGAAATATGCTCACAAGGAAGTTAAACGAGGATAAGTCTTACAACACTTCTAAAGGCCAATATAAACTTCCTGGCCGTTCTGTTATGTTAATAAGAAATGTAGGTCATCTTATGACAAACCCGGCTATTTTATTAAAAAATGGGGAAGAAGTACCAGAGGGTATTATGGATGCTATGATTACCTCATTAATAGCTATTCATGATATAAAATTTAAAAAAATGAATTCAAGGTCAGGATCTGTTTACATCGTTAAACCTAAAATGCATGGACCTGATGAAGTAAAATTTGCCTGTGATATCTTCGCTGAAGTTGAAGATGCACTCAAATTAGATGAAAATACCCTTAAAATTGGTATTATGGACGAAGAAAGACGCACAACTGTTAATCTAAAAGAATGCATTAGAGCTGCTAAAGAAAGAACTGTGTTCATAAATACTGGATTTTTGGATAGAACAGGAGACGAAATTCATACTGCAATGGAAGCAGGGCCCATAATCCCCAAAGGTGAAATTAAAAATGCTAATTGGATTTCTGCATATGAGAATAATAATGTAAAGATTGGATTAGAATGCGGTCTTTCTGGAAAAGCCCAAATTGGGAAAGGTATGTGGGCTATGCCAGATTTAATGGATGAAATGTTAAAACAAAAAATTAATCATCCTAAAAGTGGAGCAAATACTGCTTGGGTTCCAAGTCCAACAGCAGCTACACTTCATGCACTGCATTATCATGAAATCAACGTATTTGACATTCAAAAAGAAAAATCTAGCGATAAAAATAATTACCTTGAGGATATTCTTGATGTACCAGTTTCAAAAGGGCATAACTGGTCATCAGAAGATATCCAAAAGGAGATGGATAATAATGCACAAGGAATTCTTGGTTATGTTGTTAGATGGGTTGATCAAGGCGTAGGATGTTCAAAAGTTCCAGATATTAATAACATAGGTCTTATGGAGGATAGAGCTACTTGTCGTATTTCAAGCCAACATTTAGCAAATTGGATGAGACACGGTATTTTTTCAAAAGAACAATTAATTGAAACTATGAAAAAAATGGCTCGTATAGTGGATAAACAAAATGAAAATGACCCAAGTTATAAGTCTATGTCAGATAATTTTGAACATTCTATTGCTTTTAAGGCGTCTGTTGATTTAGTAGTTGAAGGAACTGTAAGCCCATCTGGCTATACAGAACCAATTCTTCACAGAAGAAGAATACAGCTAAAAGCTATGCCTGATTAGCAGCTCTAGCAGCATGTCTTAAATTATCTATTGAGATTAATTTACCTGATCTCTTGATATGCCAAAAAGTCCAACCGTTGCAAGCTTGAAGTCCTTGTAAATGAGCTCCTACCGAATGTATTGATCCTTTTTTGTCTTTGGAGATTAAGCTTCCGTCTGCTCTAATTTTTGCAGTCCATCTATTACGAGAGTCTTGAAGTAATTCTCCAGGATTTATTAGACCTTGTTCTAGTAAATGACCAAAAGGAATTCGAGGTTCTAATGTTTTTCTTGGTGTTTGAATAAGCTCTTTTGAATCTATTGCTTTTGCATTATTAATCCGTTTTTCTGCTTCTAAGCCATATTTGGCATTTTGTTCAATACCTATAAAGTTTCTTCCTAGTTTTTTAGATACTGCACCTGTTGTTCCTGTTCCAAAAAAAGGATCTAACACTATATCACCCAAATTACTACTAGACATGATTACTCTACTAAGAAGATTTTCTGGTTTTTGAGTTGGATGTACTTTTTTTCCTTCTTTGTCCTTAAGTCTTTCATCACCAGTACAAATTGGAATCAACCAGTCAGAGCGCATTTGTAAATCACCATTTAATGATTTCATTGCTTCATAATTAAACGTGTATTTTGATGAACTTGTTTTTGACGCCCAAATTAATGTTTCATGGGCATTAGTAAATCTCCTACCACGAAAATTTGGCATGGGGTTAACTTTCCTCCATATTATGTCATTTAATAACCAAAATTCTAAGTTTTGCATTATATAACCAAGTCTAAATATATTATGATACGAACCAATTACCCAAATTGCTCCATTTGGCTTTAAAACTCGCCTTGCAGCAGTCATCCAAAGCTTGGTATAGTTATCGTAATCTTCAATTGAATCAAATTTATCCCAACTTTCATTAACCCCATTTACCTTTGTTTGGTCTGGCCTTGATAATTCTTTATTAAGCTGTAAGTTGTATGGAGGGTCAGCAAAAACTAAATCTATGCTTTCTTCTGGTAATTTATTCATTTGCTCAATGCAATCACCTATTAACACCCTATTTTTATATTTTTCAATAGTCATAATTTTCACTTAATTTATCTGATTAAACTGTGAGTAATATGTGGATAAAATGATAAATACCGATTAAAGTCAATGACTTAGTTAAATTAAAAATTAATTTACAATATGTTGATATTTATAAATATGATTGTCTATATATAGTGGATATGGGTTTAAAAGATTTTCTATGTAACTTAGATATTCCATATTTTAAAATTGCTTTTTTATGCATATAAGTACCATAACCAAAGTTATTTTCTAAATGATAATATGGATACATATAAGAATAATTTCTCATTATAGAGTCTCTTGTTTCTTTGGCTATTATGCTTGCTAAAGCTATGGTTTTAGACTTACTGTCACCTTCAACAAGTGGACTTATATTATTGTAAGGTAATTTTAATTTTTTTTGTTCAACAGATGTAATTTCAATAACAGAAAAATCTGGCTTATATTTACCATCAATATAAATGTGAATTATATCTTCATAATCTTTAAAAGATTGTATCAGAGAAAATATAGACCTTTTCATAGCAAGCGAATTCGCAAATGTAAGTCCATAAGTATCTATTTCTCTTTCAGAGGAAATTCCTGTTGAATACTTAATTGATTTATTTATTGAGTAAATAATTTCTTTTCTTTTTTTAGATTTTAATTTTTTACTATCGTTAATATCTGAGTGTAACAGCTTATGATTGCTAAAATCAATCCAACAAGCGGTAGCCACTAATGGACCTGCCCATGAACCTCTACCAGCTTCGTCAACGCCAATCATTTTTATATTATTCTTATGACATGCACTTTCTATGTCAAAGTTTGCCACTAGCTTTTAATTCTTGATATTTTATGTTCTAGAAGTCTCGGCATAATTTCAACAAAATTACAAGGTTTATGTCTTATATCTAGTTGATGAACTAAAATATCATCCCATCCATCTTTACAAGCTGATGGTGATCCAGGCAAACAAAATATATAAGTACCATTTGTTACACCAGCAAGAGCTCTGGACTGAAGTGCAGACGTACCTATTTTTGAATAAGATAACCAACGAAACATTTCCCCAAAACCATCGATTGACTTTTCAAAAAGCGTTTTCATTACTTCTGGTGTAATATCTCTTCCAGTTAGACCTGTGCCACCAGTTGATATTACTACATCTATTTTTTCATTATTAATCAAACTTTGAAATAATTGAGATATCTGCTTAAAATCGTCTTTTACTATTTTACGAGCTAAAATATTATGACCCGAATGCTCAATTCTATGTGCCAAAACATCGCCTGATTTGTCATTATCTAAATCTCTTGTGTCAGATATTGTAACAATTGCTATGTTAATTGGTAAGAAATCTACCTTGTTGTTCATTAAACTTAACTTCCCATTTTATTTTTAAAAAACACTTTAAAATTAATTGACTTACCTGAAGCTAATGCATTCAAAATATCATTTTCTTGATTAAATCTTATTTTATATATCCATAAATTTGTTAATACTAATTTAATATAATTTCGCGTTTCCCTAGCTGGTAAACTTTCAAGCAATAATAAAGAATCCTTATATTTATAATCTTTATTTTTTGTCCATTTGTTAAAATTACCCGGTCCCGCATTATAACTTGCTAACATCCACATCAAATCTTGATTAACTATTGGTAAATTTAATAGGAACTTCATATACTTTGAACCAATTTGAATATTATGTGGAGGGTTATAAAGCAAATAGTTTTTACTTCTTCTCAGTCTATACTCTCTATTTTTCATTATAAATGCAGCTGTTGAGGGTATAATTTGCATCACACCCATGGCTTTTGAAGAACTCTTTGCTCTTGGGTTAAAACCAGATTCTTGCCTTGCAATTGCATAAATTAATGCTCTATCCTTTAAATTTGAAGTGCTCATTTTCCAGGAAGGCACAGGATACAGTCCTCCTAAAAAAATTTTATTATGATCATTTCTTAAAATTGCAGCTAATCTAAAAGTTAAACCAGGCATACTATTTTTAGACGTAAAAGATAACAATTGAGGATAATCAGCTATATCAAATTTAGGTATTATTTTTCTAAACTCTCTTGCTGCTTTATGAAATTCATTAACTTCAATTAGAGCCATAGCCCTTAATCCACCGTCATGACTTTGAATTTTTTTAATTAAATTTTTGCTATATTTTGGTAAATTAAAATTTGGGTTATATTTGTAACCTAGCGATGCCATTGCTAAAGAACCATAAAATGTTCTTTCTCTAAGAGCAGCTTTTGTTAAATAATAATTAGCTTTTTTTGGCTCTCCTAAAATATAAGCTATTCGTGCTGACCAATAACCACCAGCTGCTACAATACCGTCAGGTCCGTCATTATCCTCTATTAATTTATTAAAAAAATATTTTGATAAATTAGTATCCTTATTCCTCCAAGATGCTAATCCTCCCGCCAATAAAGCTAATGGGTTTGGCTTTATCGACAAACTTAAAGATAATCTTGCTTGTCTTATAGCTTTGTGATCAAGGTTAAAAATAAAAAACGCGTGAGATAATTCAGCTCTTAATTGAGATAACTCTCTTTTATTTAAATATTTTTTAGTTTTTTTGCTATTAAGTAAATTCTCAGCATATTTAGTATTTCTTTTATTAATTGCTCTCCTAAACTTAATTGAAGTGGAGTATGAAAACCTTGAATACTTGTTATTATTTAATGGAAATCTAGGTTTTAGAGCATTTGGTTTAAATGTTCCATATCCATTCAAAAATCCTTTTGTTGGCGCTTTAGGACTCCTTACATTGTTAGGTTTTCTTTTTAATGCTATTCTGGAAATTCTTGTAGCGTCTGGGTGATCATTATATTTGTCAAGCCATATTTTTAAATCTTTATAAGAACTTCTCCAACCCGTTGGATGTAAATATCTCTCAGCATAGACGTTACCCAATAATATTTTATTATCCAATTTTTTGATAAGGACATCAATTTTTTTCCAATCTCGAGCTTTTTTATTTTTAATAGGCTTATTTTGAATTTTAAAAATTTCTTTATAAATTTTGATGTCTTTAGAAGCTAAGACTTTCGTATACTCTTTAAAGTCTCCTAATGAAGGATTGCTGACTAAAGACAGACTAAATATAATATAGAAAATTAATATTAAGTTTTTTTTATAATATTTTATCACTTTATTATAATTTCTTTTATTTTTTTTCTTAACAACTTCATGTCCTCCCAAGCGTTTTTTTTCATATCAGGTCGCATTAATAAATATGAAATGCCAAGAGTAGGAAGTACATAAATATTATCTTCTATTTCACTATTATTATAATATGGATTAGATTTTAAAGAATACCATTGGCCTCTGGATTTAATAATACTTTGACTTAAACCTAATGTTTGATTAGTGGCCACTTCCCCTAAACATAAAATAATTTTTGGTTTTATTAATTTTATCAAATTAAAAATAAAGGGTCTACAAATATTTATTTCTTGTTCAGTTGGATATCTATTACCTGGAGGTCGCCAAGGCACTCCATTTACTATAAAAATGTTTTCTCTTTTTAATTCTATGGCCTTTAATATTTTATCAAAGAGATTACCCTTCTCAGAAACAAACGACTTTCCAGCCTTATCTTCTTCTGAATTGGGCGCTCCATCTATGACTAAAATATCAGAGTTTTTATAACCTTGAAATTCAATAAAATTTTTAGCTGTCTTTTTTAAATTGCAGCCTTCAAATTTTTGGAAGAGACCTTCTAATTCTTTTAAGTTTTGGGCTGTAATCGCAATATCATAAGCTTTTTGTTCTTCATTCAAAATTATATTGCTTGTTGACGTGTTATTATCAACATTTTTACAATTTTTATTTTGTTCTAAGGATTTATTTTTTTGTATTTGCTCATTTTGTAAAATTGATAAGTCAACACCTATGTCTTGATAAAACATTAATATACTTAGTATTTCTTCATGATTTTTAATTTCTAATTGTTTCAATTAAAACTTTCCTGTAAATTTTAACGATTAATATACTCATTAAATTAGTTTGTATTGATTTTTTATTAAAGCTATATTTTTTAATTTGGTTAATTTTATGATTAAATTTATAATTATATTTCTTACCATAAGTTTTTATGGTTGTACTATGAATTCAAATATTTCCAAACTTTCAGACATTGAGGTTACGAATAAAAAAAGTCCTTCGATAAACGCTCTTTATCTATCAGCTAATTATTCTATTTCTAAAGGTGACGCTTATACAGCAGCTAAAACACTTAACTCAAATATTAAAGATTTAGAACTTTTAAAACTTAAATTTATTTCAAATTTAATAAGTGGTAATTTTAAAGAAGCATATAATATTTCTAATTCACTAAATATTAATAATAAAAATGAGCCTGTGTATGAATTACCAAAATTTGCCCTTGCTTTGAAAAACTATGAATTAGAGCAAAGTTTGCTTGTTGCAAAAAAAATAAAAAAATTTTTGAATTTACATGATGTTGTCCCTTTAATTAATTATTGGTTACTTCATCTAAAAGAAAAAAAAGATTTAAATTTGGATTATATATCTAAAGATATTTCTATTTATAAATTGTTGATTTTAGAAAACTTTTATGGATCAAAAAAATTAAAAAAATTGTAGATAAAAACATAAATCTTAAAAATTTAAATAATAACGATCTACTTCTGTTGGCTGGATATTATTTTAGAGTTAATGATATTGATAAATTTAAAACTATTATTCAAAAAAATCTGCCTAATCAATTTGATAAAAAACTTTTAATAAAAAATATTACTAAAACTAAAAATATTTTCAATGAGGTACCAGATTTAAATATTATTTTGGCCTCCAAAATTTATAACAATGTCAAATTAAATAATTTACAAGAATATTCATATTCTCATCTAAAAATTTTATTAGAACTCGCTCTTTACTTATATCCAAACATGGATATTGCTAAATACTCACTTGCTGAAATATATGATGATCAAAAATCAAAGGAAATCGCTCTAAAAAAACTTAATTCAATTTCTTCAGAATCTTTTTTTTATTTGCCCAGTAATCTAAAAAAGCTATCAATACTTAAATCATCAAGGCTAAATGCTGAACATAAAAAACATTTATTTAAAATTAAAGATAAATGGCCAAATAATAAATTTATTATGTTGCAAATGGCAGATTACTTTAAATCTAAAAGTAATTTTTATAAAGCCATACAAATATATAAGAAAATAATTGAAAATCATGGTGAAAATAATCGTCTATTATTTTTATATGCCTCTAGTTTAGATAAAATGGGAGATTGGCATAAGGCAAAAGAATTATTAATACAATTTTAAAAAAAGACCCTGAAGAAACGTATACTTTAAACTACTTTGCTTATAGTTTAGCTCTAAGGGATGAAGAATTAGATTTGGCCCTCAATCATATTAAAAAAGCTTTATCTTTGGATCCTAATAATGGTTTTTTTCTTGATACTCTTGGTTGGGTTGAATTTAAAAGAGAGAACTATATGTCTTCTGTTTTTTATCTTGAAAAATCAATTATGATTTTACCAAGAAGCTCAGAAGTTATGGACCACCTTGGTGATTGTTATTTGATGTTAGGTAGAACCAAAGAAGCAGTCTATGAATGGAAAAAAGCATTGAAATATGAAAATAATATTACTGTGATTACTTCAATAAAAGATAAGTTAAATAAATATGAATAAATATTATTCAATAAATGCTCCCGCAAAACTTAACCTAAATTTGTTTATTAAAGGAAAAAATAAAGACGGATATCATTCATTAGAAAGCGATGTATGTTTCTTAGAGTTAACTGATAAAATATACATTAAAAAAAGTAACAAAGATTTATTTAATCAAAGTAAAACACGTAATAATTTTAACATTAACCCTAACGATAATTTGATTTTTAAAGCTATAAATCAATTTAGAATATTAACTAAATGGAATATAAAATTTGAAGTTTATTTAGATAAAAAAATACCTATCGGTGCTGGATTAGGCGGAGGATCTGCAGATGCTGCTTCCACTTTAATATTATTAAGAAACTTATACAATAAAGAACATAATAAACAAAAAATTGACGTATCAACGCTTTATAAAATAGGAATAAATTTAGGGTCAGATGTTCCAGCATGCCTACACAGCAAGGATTTAAGACTTGGAGGATATGGTAATAAAATAACAAGAACAAAAGTAATTAATAATTATTACTTTTTGTTAATTAATCCAAAAATAAATTTATCAACTAGAGAAGTGTTTCAGCAGTATGATGCTTCCAGCTCAAATGAGAGTGACATCCCTGTCACACGTTTTGGAAAGATTAATATACATAATTCTCTTTTATCATCAGCAATTGACTTGGCACCTCAGATTTCGTCTGTATTGTCACATTTACAGAAATCGAAGACTATAACAGCTTATGGAATGACAGGAAGTGGCTCAACATGTTTTGGAATTTTTAAAAACATTAATGAAATCATGAAATTCTTAGAATTTTTTAATAAACAGGATAATTCTAATTACTTTATTTGGTATGGGCAAAAAAAAAATTATAACATGAACAGAATAAGAACCTCTAAAACACTTGAAAATATAGTTTAAATAATGTAATTCAATAATCAATTGGGGTGTAGCCAAGTGGTAAGGCATCGGGTTTTGATCTCGTGTACCGTAGGTTCGAATCCTACCGCCCCAGCCATTTATATAAACTATTGAATTTTTATAACATTTTTATTTATGTTTCTCATGAGAAACAAGTTTTAAAATTCACTATATTCAGAAGATTATCTTTTATTTTTAAACGTTATCTTTCATACAATAAAGACCATTTTGATTTAGTAGAGAAAAGGATAAATTTGGTTCTATTTTATTTAATTTTAACCTCAACCTATACATATGAGTTTCTAATGTATGTGTATTAATATCTTCATTCACTCCCCATATTTTTTTTAATAGATCTGCTTTAGTTAAATTTATATTTCTATTTTTATTTAAGTAATCAAGTAAGTAGGTTTCTTTTTCTGTTAAATGCTCTTGATAATGATTATTTGAATTATAAATAATTTTTTTAATTGCAATAAATTGAATATGCTCCATTAAATAATTGTTGCTCGAAAAGAAATCATTTTTTTTAATATTATCTAAATAATTTAATAATGTATTAAATTTAAAAGGTTTTTTTAAAAAACTTAAGTTGTAGTTTTTATATTCCTCGTAATTTTTGTTTTCAAAATAATATGCTACTATATTTTCGTGCTTGTTATACTCTTTAAAATTTTTAAGAAAAGTAGATAAATTATTATTAACAATATCTAAATTCAGGACAAAAAAATCAAAAAGTCTATTGTTTATCATTTCTAATAATTTTTCTTCATTTTGTGCAATAAATAACTGATAATCTTCAGAATATAAAAATTGCTCTTGAAAAATAGAGTTTAAAAAAATCTCTTTTTCATATAATAATAATGTATGTTTTTTTTCCATAAAAGAAAAAACCTAAAATTTAACTAAATATCAATAAATTTACTTGGTTACAATGCATAATAATAATTTAACAGTTAAAATAGAAAGAGCAATATCAGAGCTTAGACGAGGTGGAAAACTTATTGTTTCAGATATTAATACTGGAACTTGTGTATTGCTAGTTGCTTCAGAATTAATTGAAAAAGAAACAATACAAGAATTATCTGAACAGTCTCTATCAAGGCCAAGTATTATTTTATCTTCAAATCGCTCTAATGCCATAGGTATAAATGTAAAAAATCAACCAAGCTCTATTTTGATAAATAAAAATTGGTCTATAAATGACATTTTATCCCTATGTATGCCATTATACGGTTATGAGAAACCTTTGATAAACGGAGTTATATTAGAAAGTAATAAAAGTATTATATCCTCATGTCTTCTGATTTTAAGACAAGCTAGGCTTCTCCCAGCTGGTTTAATGTCTATTATATCTAATGTTAAAATTGAAAATATTAATCAATGGGCTTTTAAAAATGACTTGCTGCACGTAGAGACGAATGATATACAATCCTATGAAACCTCAAATACAGATAATCTTACCATGTCTGTAAAAGCTAAGGTTCCAATTTCTTATACCGATAATTGTGAAATTATTATTTTTCGTCCAAAAGATGGTGGAGATGAACATTTTTGTTTACTCTTTGGTGAAACAAGAAATGTTTTAAACATTACAAAACATAAACATATTCCTTTGGTAAGAGTTCATAGTCAATGCATAACGGGTGATGTTCTTGAAAGTTTAAAATGTGATTGTGGCCAACAACTTAAACAATCCATTAAAATGATGTCTCAAGCTAATGAAGGTATATTAATATATTTAGCTCAAGAAGGTCGCGATATAGGCTTATTAAATAAACTTAGAGCATATACTCTACAAGAAGAAGGAATGGATACAGTCGAAGCAAATATGGCTCTTGGTTTTGATGATGATGAAAGATTGTACTACCCTGCGAAGCAAATACTTAAAAAATTAAATATTGATACATTGAAACTCATAACTAATAATCCTAGAAAAGTAGAAAATTTATCAAGTTTAGGGATTAACGTTACTGAACGAGTTAGTATAAAGATTGAACCAAATAAGCATAATAAAAAATACCTTAAAACTAAACTAGAAAAGTCAGGACATATTTTATAATACAATAGTTCTTTGTCCAAAAAATTTGGTTCCTATCCTCACAGACGTAGCACCAAATTTTATTCCCTCTTTAAAATCTTCACTCATACCCATTGACAATTCTGATAATTGATTTCTATCAGCTATTTTTTTCAATAAACAAAAATGCATTGCAGATTCTTCATCATAAGGAGGAATACACATTAAACCAATAACTGGAAGTTTTAAATCATTTACACAATATTGAATAAAAGAGTCAGATTCTAGGGGTAAAATACCACTTTTTTGAGATTCACTTCCTGTGTTAATTTGAATAAAGAAGCTTTTTGTTTTGACTTTATTATCAAAATGCAAATGTATCTCTTTTGCTAACTTTTCCCTGTCGACTGTTTCAATAATATCAAATAATTTTAATGCTTGTTTTACTTTATTAGTTTGAAGGGGCCCAATCAGCCGCAACTCTAAATCATCTATATGTTTTAATCTCTCTTCCCATCTCTGACGTGCTTCTTGTACTCTATTTTCTCCAAAAATTCTTTGACCAATCTGAATTGCAGTATCTATTTTATTTTCATCTTGTTTTTTAGAAACTGCAACTAATTTTGTAACTTTTGATCCTTTAAATTTACTATTTAAATGACTAATATTTATTTCATTCAAAAGTTCTTCTCTATTTTTTTCAATATTTTCCAAAATGTTAACCCTTTAACTATATAAAATATATTTATTTTAAAAAGAATAGAAATAAGATAAGTGTTTCTAATATTATTTTAAGTTATGCTCTAGCATGTTTCTTAATTAAATTTTAATTATAATTTAATTGATGTATAACAAAATACTGATAAAACTTATCTAAAAATTTTATAGAGGATTAAATTAATGATAAAAAACATATTATTAATAACTATCCTTTTGATGATTTCAAGTTGTTCAAATTATAAATCAGTTTTCTCTAACAAAGTTAATGGCGAAACACAAAAACCTATACTTGTGTTGGAAGATACTAGCAAAGATGTTTTATTGTCAAAAATTATTAATCCTCAAAATTTAGATAACGTTAATGTTAATGGTTATTTATGGCGTGCAACTCTTAATATATTATCATTTGCACCTTTAATATCCACAGATGCTCTTTCAGGAACAATTATAACTGACTGGTATGCTAATAAGAATATCCAAAATCAAAGATTGAAAATTACGGTTTATATTAATACAAACGAACTAAAATCTGAAAGCATTAAAATTAAAGTTGAAATTCAGAATTTTAAAAATAATATTTGGTCACAACCTTTAACCAGTAATAGCTTAGCTACTCAAATTGAAGATAGTATTTTGAATGAAGCTAGAAACTTAAAATTAAACTTGGATAAATAATTATTAAAAATGAAATATAATCCCTCTCTTATTGAAAAAAAATGGCAAAAAAAATGGCTTGAAAGTGACGTTTTTAAAGCCGAAATAGACTACAGTAAACCTAAATACTATGTTTTAGAAATGTTTCCTTACCCTTCAGGTGCAATTCATATGGGACATGTAAGAAACTATACCCTAGGTGATTTAGTTGCTCGATACAAAAAAGCCCAAGGCTTTAACGTTCTTCATCCAATGGGATGGGATGCTTTTGGGCTTCCTGCAGAAAATGCAGCTATTGCAAACAAAACACTCCCTTCAGAATGGACGAATTCTAATATAAAAAGTATGAAAATACAGCTTAAACAAATGGGACTTTCCTACGATTGGAATAGAGAACTGGCAACTTGTGACCCAGATTATTATAAGTTTGAGCAAAAGATGTTTTTAGATTTTTATAAATTGGGTATTGCTTATAAAAAGGAAACTTGGGTTAATTGGGACCCCGTTGAACAAACCGTTTTAGCGAATGAACAAGTTGTTGATGGATGCGGCTGGCGTTCAGGTGCTCAAGTTGAAAAGAAAAAAATGAATGGATGGTTTTTGAAAATTTCTGCATTTGCAAATGACTTACTTAATGAAATTGATAACTTAACATCTTGGCCTGATAGAGTTAAAACTATGCAACGAAATTGGATTGGTAAGAGTAAAGGTGCCACTCTAAAATTTAAAGTTAACAATTCAGATAAAGAAATTGATATATTTACTACAAGACCAGACACAATATTTGGAGCTACATTTATAGCTATTTCACCTCAACACCCTCTTGCACTCGAAATTGGTAATAAGGATAATGATGCTCTAGACTTTATAAAGTTTTGTGAAAAACAATCAACTTCAGAAATTGATATAGAAAAAGCTGAAAAATTTGGATATGAAACCTCTCTTACTGCATCTCATCCTTTCAAAACGGATTTTAAGTTAAAAATATTTATAGCTAATTTTATTTTAATGGATTACGGAACAGGTGCAATTTTCGGCTGTCCTGCACACGATCAACGAGATTTTGATTTTGCTAAAAAATATAATTTAGAAATAATTGAAGTTGTAAGAAAATAAAGTTTCAGAAATTGGGAGTGATTTACCGTATATTGGCGATGGCACTCATATTAATTCTGATTTTCTAGATGGATTAAATATAGAAGAAGGCATTAAATTAAGTATAAAGAAATTAGAAAAATTAAATATTGGCAAGGAAACTACAACTTTTAGAATACGTGATTGGGGAGTGTCTCGTCAAAGATATTGGGGCTGTCCTATCCCAATTATTTTTTGTGATAGTTGCGGAGAAGTTCCAGTTCCTGAAGAAAGTTTACCCATTACTTTACCTCTAGATATAAATTTTGAATCAAATGGAAATCCATTAGAAACACACCCAACATGGAAGTTTACTAATTGTCCAAAGTGTAATAAAGATGCAATAAGAGAAACAGATACATTTGATACTTTTTTCGAATCAAGCTGGTATTTTGCTAGATTTACTGATTTAAACCCTCTTAAAGCTTTTTCTGATGAAGCTATTAAGTATTGGATGCCAGTAGACCAGTATATAGGTGGAGTAGAACATGCTGTGATGCATCTTCTCTATTCACGTTTTTTTATGCGTGCATTAAAGGCAGTCAAATCAATAGATATAGAAGAACCTTTTAAGTCTTTACAAACACAAGGTATGGTATGCCATCAAACTTTTATTACAGAAGACAAACAGTGGTTATTTCCGAATGAGGTAATAAAAGAAAATAACAACTTTTTGCATGCAGAAACTAAAAGGCCAGTGTTTGCTGGTCGAACAGAGAAAATGAGTAAATCAAAGAAGAATGTTGTTGACCCACAACAAATTATTTCTAATTTCGGTGCAGATACAGCACGCTTTTTTATGTTATCTGATTCACCACCTGATCGAGATATGGAATGGTCAGATGCAGGTATTGATGGTTCTTGGCGATTTTTAAATAAACTATGGAAATTTGTACTAAATCTCAAAAATTTTGAAAATGATGAAGAATTACTACAAGATCCGTCTAAACAAAATAAAGAATTACTAACTGTTTTAAATATTACCATAAAGGACATTACTAAAAATATTGAAAATTTTCACTTCAATAATGCCATAGCCTCAATTAGAACATTATTTAATGCAATTATATCTTATAAAATTACTAATGTGTCTGACGAAGCAGTTGTTTTACATACAACAAAAAAACTATTAATACTTATAAATCCTATGGTTCCTCACATTGCAGAAGAATTATGGGCTACATTAGGTAATTCTAAAATGATATGTGATCAAGCTTGGCCTGAAATTGATCACCTTTATTTGAAAAAAAATAATATTGAAATTCCAGTTCAGGTAAACGGTAAAGTGAGGGCTGTAATAGATGTCCCTTTTGATACTAATAAGCTAGATTTAGAAAAAATTGCCATGAAAGAAAAAAATGTTTTAAAGTTTTTGAATGGTATTCCAAAAAAAGTTATAACAGTACCTAACCGTGTCGTTAATTTTGTTATTTAAAATGGTAACTATATGTTTTTTATTAAAATAAAAGTATTTATATGTTTTTTGTTATTATTAAGTGGATGTGAATTTTCTAAATATCAATCAACAAATCTAAAATACACTCATAATATAAACATAGAAACTCCAAATAATAAATATGACATGTTGCTTAAGAAGCATTTGGATAGATTATTTAATAATCAACCTAAAAAAGATACTAACTTTATTCTAAAATCTAATATATCATTTACATCAAATGAAACATTGTCTGTAAGTGGTTTGAATGTTCTTCAATCTACAAAAGGCACTGTTCAATATTCTCTTATTGATTCAAAATCAGGGAAAATCTTAAGATCAGGTTCCGTTGTTACTTTTCCTGCACTAAGTTCTTCATCTAGCTCTCTATACACTAATGATGTTAGTCTCCAACATATCAAAGAGAGACTTATTCTTAGTTCAGCAAAAAAGTTATATTTAAAAATTAAGCTAATTATGAAAAAATTAAATTGAAAATTAAGTCAGATAATTTTTTAACCTCACTAAAAAATAATAATTCATATAAAATAGTTTTATTGCACGGACCAAACTTTGGCCTAGTTAATTTACTTTACAACAAAACTATTGATGTTTTATCAATTGATTTAATGATCCATTTAGTGTTTCTAAAGTAGATGGAAATGATTTTAAAGAAAATCCTACTATATTAAATGACAGTATTTCAACATTTAGTATGGGAAAAGATAAAAGAATTGTCTTATTAGATCTTACACATATAACAATTAATAAAACCATAGAAAATATTATTTTAAATACAATAAAAGAAAATAATAGTGATTATTTACTTTTAATAAAAGCCAATAATTTAGGTTCGAAAAATGACCTAGTTAAATTTATTGAAAATTTAGATTATGGATTTTTAGTACCTTGTTATGAAGAAAATTCTAATAATGTAAAAATAGATATATCTAGATTATTTAATAAATATGGATTTAATTTTTCTACTGATTTTATCTCCATTTTAAGTACAAAGTTTAACCCTGATACTTTAATTAATTTAACAGAACTTAAAAAATTAGAGAGTTTTTTAATAGATAACGAAAATATAACTGAAGAATCAATCTTAACACTCATTACTGATAATATAGATTTAAATTTTAATAAAATTATACAATTATGCACGAGTGGAAAAATTAAAGAATCATTATTTTATTTAGATAAAATTTATGAAAATTCTTCTTCAGCTATTAACATTACTAGATTATTTATGAAACATTTTAAGATAATAGAAAAAATTCTCTTAAAAGTTGAAAATGGATCAAATCTCTCAGAAACTATAAACAATGCAAGACCTCCCATTTTTTTTAAAGACCGGCCGCTATTAACTACTCAATGTAGATTATGGAGTTTAAAAAAAATTAATCTTATTTTTAAGAGATTGATCGAAATTGAATTAAAATGTAAATCCGGCATCTATCCGGACAAAATATTAATTTCTCAATTTATATTATCAACGTCATTGATGGCTAAGAATTCTGCTAGGACTTGATTTTTTTTATGATATAATTAAATTCAGATAAATTTTTACAATCTAAGCTTATACTTCCTGCATTTTTGTTAGCGTCATAGTTAATATTTACTTTATACCAGTAATTTCTAATAATTCTTTTTCTAAGTTCACTATATCTATTTCTTTTTGTAGTTTAGGTTTTAAAAATTTTGCCTGTCCTTGTTTTACAAGTTTTTCAACTTGCCTCGATGTTAATTTATTTTTCACTATTATATCTAATAAGTGATCGCAATCACTATGGCCTATTAGTGGTCTTATTTGCCCTATGGTCAATTTATTCTGTATTAAACAGTTTCTAGCTGACTCTGATAAAGATAATAGTCTAATTATATTGGCTATATGTGATCGTGATTTTCCAACTGCTTGTGCAACATCTTCTTGTTTATAATTATATTTATTAATTAAGGATTGATAACCTTCTGCTTCTTCAATTGGATTTAGTTCAGATCTTTGTATATTTTCTACTAAAGATAATTCTGCTATCTTTTCATCTTCTACGTCATCTCTAATAATTGAAGGTATTTCATGTATTTTAGCTAGTTGAGATGCTCTCCATCTTCTTTCTCCAGCTATAATAAAAAACTCATTTTTCTTATTTTCTTAGATTTTAATATTATAGGCTGAATAACACCCTGTTTTTTTATTGATTTTGCTAATGATTCTATTTCAGATTTATCAAAAGTTTTTCTTGGTTGCCAAGGTCCTGGCTCTATAAATTCGACAGGCACCATTTTAAATTTATCTTAACACTGCTATCTGAAAAAATTGCTTTTTTTTCAAATTCATTACCTAATAGGCTAGATAACCCGCTTCCTAATCCAGTATTCTTAGAATTTTTATTTTTTTTCATTATAAGTCTTTCTCTTGATTTATAATTTCACCTGCTAAAGAAGCATATGCTTGTGAACCAGGGCAAGATATATCATACATTAAAACAGGTTGGCCATAACTTGGTGCTTCTGATACTCTTACATTTCTTGGTATAACAGTTTTAAAAACTTTATTATTAAAATGACTTTTTACATCTTTAGAAACCATTTCAGAAATTTTATTTCTTTTGTCATACATAGTTAAAAGAATACCTTGTAATTTAATATCTTTATTAAAATTATTTTTAACTAGAATCAAATGTGTTTATTAATTGCGTTAATCCTTCTAAAGCATAATATTCCGTTTGAAGTGGTATTATTAAACTTTTTACTGCACATAAAGCATTTAAGTTATCAGACCTAATGATGGTGGACAATCTATTAATATATAATCATATCAATCTTAATTTTTCTAATTAAATTGTTAATGATATATTCTCTATCTTCAACATTTACTAATTCTTGTTCAAGAGCAGATAAGATTTGGTGAAGTAGGAATAATATCAAGCTTTGGTATCATTGTAGTTCTTATTGAATCTACTATATTTTGTTTTCCACAAATTACTGAATAAAGATCTTTATCTCTTTCATTATATTTAATTCCAAAACCTGTGCTTGCATTTCCTTGAGGATCAGAATCAATAATTAATGTATTTCTATCACATGCAGCTAGAGCCGTGCTAAATTAACTACAGTGTAGTTTTGCCAACACCACCTTTTTGATTAGCAACTGCTATATTTTATTTAATTTTTTTTCATTTAATACTTAACACATTTATTTTTTATATATACAATTTTACCTAATTCATCAGTAATAGATTGATATATTTTATAATCTAAATTTCTTGTTTTACTAATCTCTAAAAGCTCATTTTTATATGATTTACCTTTTAAAAACAACATGTTAGGAATTTCTTTCAGATTATATGGTCTTTTTTCCATATAGTTTTCTACATATTTAATTAACTTATTAAGAGGCGCTAAAGCTCTTGCCATTATTAGATCAGGTTTTAATAAACTTAAATCTTCAATACGACAATTATAAATTTTAATATTAGTATTCTGATAGCATTGCTACTTCACGAATAAAAGTACACTTTTTTTGATCTGATTCTACGATATTTATGTTATTATTGCCCATCATGGCTAGTATCAAACCAGGAAAACCTGCTCCTGAACCAAAATCTAATATATTTCCACTTATATTTTTGGTAAAACGATATAACTGACCTGAATCAAGAAAATGTCTTACCCATATATTATCAAGAGTAGAGTTGCTAATTAAATTTATTGAATTTTGCCATTTAAACAACGTTTCATGATATATTTCAAATTTTTCATATGTTTCACGTGAAACATATAAATGGAACAAAAACTTTCATAAGAATTAATTTTCACTGAAATTCTTTTTCTTTTGTTGTTTTTTTAAATATCTTAAAAGTAATAAAGTAGCTGTAGGGTGTAAACCCTGGAAGTTTGGCTGCTTGTGCAATTGTATTAGGTTTTACGTTTTTAAAATATCCTTAGCTTCATTTGATAGACCTTTTACTTTATTGAAATCAAATTTAAGGGTATGCTAATGTTATTTTCCTTTTGATATGCATTAATATCTTCTTGTTGTCTTTTTAAATAAACATTATATCTACAGTCCGTTTCCAATTGAGAGTGCAAATTATTAGATATTTTCTTTAAATCAGGCCACAAAGAAATAAGTCTTTAATATGATATTCACCAGATGACAACATTCTTTTGGCTTCTGAGATTGTCCAGTTCTAGTAAACGGCAATTCATATTTCTTTAACTCACTTGGTTTTGCTGTCAATTTATCCATAATTTCATTTGCATGTTTAAGCTCATTATTTTTTTTATCCCAAAGACTTTTCTTTTATTTCCAACAACACCAAACTTAATTCCTTTTTCAGTTAATCGTTGATCAGCATTATCAGATCTCAATAATAATCTATATTCGGCTCTTGACGTAAACATCCTATATGGTTCTGGGGCTCCCCTTGTTATTAAATCATCAATCATAACGCCAATATAAGCTTCAGATCTGTCTAACAAAAACCACTTAGGGTTAATGTCTAGTTTAATCGACGCATTAATTCCAGCAATTAAGCCTTGAGCAGCAGCTTCTTCATATCCAGTAGTTCCGTTTATTTGCCCTGCAAAAAATAAACCTTTAATTTCCTTAACTTCAAGAGAGCTGTTTAAAGCTCGTGGATCCATATAATCATATTCTATGGCATAACCATATTGACTAATTTTAACGTTTTCTAAACCAGACTATGGTTTTAACAAAATTATCCTGAACATGTTTGGGTAAGCTTGTAGAGATACCATTTGGATACACTAAAGAGCTATCTAAACCTTCAGGCTCTAGAAAAACTTGATGTGAATCCTTGTTATTAAACCTATTTACTTTATCTTCTATACTTGGACAATATCTAGGACCGGAACCCTTAATCGAGCCTGAATACACTGGAGACAAATTAATATTATCAGATATTATTTTATGTGTATTTATGTTAGTTCTTGTAATACCACATTCAATTTGTTTAACCTTTATTTTACTATTCAAATAAGAAAATGGGACTGGAATTGGATCTGCTGATTGCATTTCAACTTTTTTCCAATCAATACTTGTTTTTCTAATCTTGGCGGCGTTCCTGTTTTTAATCTTCCAATAGGCAAACCTAATTGTCGTATTTTTTTAGATAATATTCTGAAGATTTATCACCAATTCTACCTGCAGATATTTTTTCATCTCCTATATGAATTATACCTCCTAAAAATGTTCCTGTTGTTAAAACAACAGACTTGCTAAGTAAACTTCATCATTTTCAGCACAACACCTTGAATTTCCTTATTAGCAATTTTTAAGTCTTTAATTGTTGCCTCAATTATTGATAAATTTTCTTGTTGTTTTAATAATAATTTATAGCTTTTTTATAAAGTTTCCGATCTGCTTGTGATCTTGGCCATGAACAGCCGGCCCTCTTGATCGATTAAGCATCCTAAATTGAATTCCTGAACTATCAATCGCTCTTGCCATTAATCCATCTAAAGCATCTATTTCTCTTACTAAGTGGCCTTTACCTAATCCACCTATAGCTGGATTACATGACATTTCACCAATTGTTTCAATATTCATTGTTACTAGACAGTTTTTGCACCCATTCTAGAAGATGCTGCAGCTGCCTCAATCCAGCATGCCCACCTCCAATAACAATTACGTCAAAACTCTTCATTCTTAACCTTTATCTTCTTATTTACCAATACAAAAACTACTAAATATATCGTCTAAAATTTCTTCAACGTCAATATTATTAGTTATAGAACCAATTGCCGTAGCTGCAACTCTCAAGTCTTCCGCAGCCAATTCAGGATTAATGTTTAAGTTAGTTAAGGAAACTCTTTTTAGCGCATCAGAGGCTCTTTTAACAGCTTGAACATGTCTCTCTCTTGTAAGTAATGCGTTTTCTTTAGGCTCCAATGATTTTAAATGTTTTACAATAATTTTTATTAATTGATCAATACCTGTGTTTTCTTTTACAGAAATTTCATGACATTTTTTTTATTTATTTACCTAAATCTGACTTTGTATGAATTAAAATTTTTTTGATGACTTCTTTAATTCAGTGAAATAAAATTTTCATTATCTGATAAAATTAAATTAAATCTGATTTATCTGCTTTCTCAATTGCTTTTTTATACCTATTTTTTCTATTTCTGACTTTGTTGATCTTATACCAGCAGTATCATTAAGAATGATCTGGATATCCATCAAAATCAAGTAATACTTCTAAATATCTCTTGTTGTGCCAGGTTCTTAGTTACTATCGCGACTTTTCTATCTGATAAAAAATTAATTAACGAGCTTTTTCCTACATTAGGTCGTCCAATTAGAGTAATTACAAAACCATTTCTTAATCTTTCACCAAATGAACTAGATTTGATTGATAGTTTCATATCTGTCAATAAATCAATAACGTTTTCAGCAAATAATTTTTCAAGATCAAAGGGGAGATCTTCGTCTGAAAAATCGATTAATGCTTCTAATTTTGATAATAAAAATACAATATTAGTTCTCCAAGAATTGACTTTTTCTGATAAAACTCCTTCAAATTGAGACATAGATATCTTAAATTGATTTTCTGTTTCTGCATTAATTAAATCGTTAAGACCTTCTGCTTGTGTCAAATCAATAATTCCATTGAGAAAAGCTCGTTTAGTATACTCTCCAGGTTCAGCAATACGAAAATTTTTTTGATTACCTAACATTTGAAAAATCTTCTTTTCTATAACTAAACTGCCGTGTAGATGTAACTCTATTATATCTTCACCAGTTGCAGTATGAGGGCCTGGAAAAAATATAACTAAAGCATTGTCAATTATTTGATTATTATGATCATGTAATTTTCTTAAAGACGCTAATCTTGGCTTGTTGGCTTAAATGAGAAAATTAAAGGCACAATGTTAGCGTGTTCACCTGATATCCTAATAATTTTTAAAGCGCTTTTTTGAAAATTAGAAGCAGATGAAAATATAGTATCCAAATTATTATACTTTAAAGGTTAAATTTGTTTCACGTGAAACAATTAATTTATTTATTCATTGCCCTAAAGAAGTCTTCATTAGATTTACTTTGTTTAAGTTTATCGGCTAAAAAATCCATAGCATCTACTGGTCCCATTTGCATTAATATTCTTCTAAGAACCCACATTCTAGACAAAGTATCTTTCTCCACTAAAAGCTCTTCTTTTCTTGTTCCTGATTTTGTTACATCTATTGCTGGAAACGTCCTTTTGTCAGATAGTTTCCTGTCAAGAATAACTTCACTATTACCTGTTCCCTTGAATTCCTCAAATATTACTTCATCCATTCTAGATCCTGTTTCTACTAGAGCTGTGGCAATAATAGTAAGAGAGCCTCCATCTTCTATGTTTCTAGCTGCTCCAAAAAATCTTTTTGGTCTTTGTAAAGCGTTTGCATCAACACCACCAGTTAAAACTTTTCCACTAGATGGTATAACTGTGTTGTACGCTCTTGCTAGTCTTGTAATAGAATCTAAAAGTATAACTACATCTCTTTTATGCTCAACCAATCGTTTAGCTTTTTCTATAACCATGTCTGTAACTTGAACGTGACGTGATGCAGGTTCATCAAAAGTTGAACTAATTACTTCCCCATCAACAGACCTTTGCATGTCTGTTACTTCTTCTGGTCGTTCATCAATTAATAAAACAATTAAATATATTTCTGGATGATTCTTTGAAATAGATTGAGCTATAGATTGTAGCATCATAGTTTTACCTGTTCTTGGAGGTGCTACAATTAATCCACGTTGACCTTTTCCCATAGGCGCAACCATTTCTACTACTCTGGTAGTAATATCTTTATTTTCTGGATCAAATTCAGTTTCAAAGTTTATTTTAGATTGTGGATAAAGAGGTGTTAAGTTATCAAAATTTATTCTATGTCTTACAGCTTCTGGTTCTTCAAAATTTATCGTTTCAACTTTTAATAAAGCAAAATATCTTTCCCCATCTTTTGGAGCTCTTATTTTCCCTTCTACTGTGTCACCAGTTCTTAAACTGAATTTTCTTATTTGACTTGGGATATATATATATCATCAGGACCAGCTAAATAATTAGACTCTGGTGATCTCAAAAAACCAAATCCATCAGATAAAACCTCAAGAACACCATCTCCATAAATGCCAATATCATTTTCTGCTAAGTCTTTTTAAACAAGCAAACATCATATCTTGCTTACGAAGTGTACTTGCGTTTTCTATTTCTAAACTTTCAGCATAAACAAGTAAATCAGCTGGATTTTTAGCTTTTAATTCTTTTAAGTGCATCTTTTTCTCTTTAAAATGGGGAATTAATGTTGAAATTGGTTTAATATAATTAAAGAAATAATTAAAATCATTAAGACAGTAGGAACTTCGTTTATTTTTCTATAAAAATTTGAAGATTTAAATCTATAACCTTTTTTAAAGTCTTTGTAAAGAATAGATAAATATAAATGAAAAACAGTAAGAAAAACACAAAAAATAACTTTAATATAAAATAAACCTCACTTACTATATAACTATTGTCATAAACTAATAAAAATCCAAAAATATATGTTAAAACCATTGCAGGTTTCATAATAATTTTTAAAAGTCTATACTCCATTAATAAGAAAATCTTGTCTGTTTGACTTTCATATTTAGTACCATGGTGATATACGAACAAGCGAGGTAAATATAATAATCCTACCATCCATGAAATAACGGAAACTAAGTGTAATGTTTTTATTATATCATAATACAAATACATACCTATATTTCAAATTCTTTAACTAATTTCAATGACTTGTTTACACTGTCTATTCTAGATTCAGGAGTAAGACCATGGCCAACATTAAAAATAAACTTTCTGTCTTTCATTTTTCTAATATACTTTCAACATTCTCTCGTAGAAAAGGATTATGCTTCGGAATAAGAGATGCTGGATCAAGATTACCTTGTATAGCAATTGATGGATTTATATTTTCTAATGCCCAAGATAAATTTACAGTCCAATCCAATGCAACACAATCAACATTACTTTCATATGAGTACTTAATTAGAGATCCTCCAGATTTAAAAGGAAAACCAATAACAGGGATATTAATATTTCTGGATCTTAATAGACGAATTATTTTTGCTATTGGATCAATAGCTAAATCTTTAAAAAAGTTATTAGGTATCATGTGAGACCAAGAATCAAAAATCATTAATACATCCGCACCAGCTTTTGCTTGCATTTCCAATTTGTCTGTAATGTATATTACTAGAGTTTCAATAAGTTCTCGAAACCATATATTAGAACCCCAAACTGCCTTTCTAGTATTAATAAAATCTTTGCTACTTTGGCCTTCAATCATATAACAAGCTAAAGTCCAAGGTGCACCTGAAAAACCTATTAAACAAATTGATGGTGGTAGATCTCTTCTTAAAGTTTTTATTGAATTTTCTAAAGGTTTTAATAATAACGGAATATTAATATTTTTGATAATTTTGCTTTCATCAGGTAACATTGGATCCATTGTTGGACCAACGTTTTTAGTAAATTTTACATTTCTGTTCATTGCCCAGGGTATCATTAAAATATCAGAGAAAACTATAGCCGCATCTAAGTTATAATATTTTAAAGGAAGTTTTGTACTTTCTACAATAAGTTCTTCATTTAAACAAAAATCTATAAAGTTTTTTGCTCTTGATCTAATAGAGTAATATTCAGGAATATGTCTACCAGCTTGTCTTAAAAACCATATAGGTATTTGTTGATTTATATTATTTTTAAATAAATTATTTATTTTATTCACAGTTTTTATCTTTTAATTATTTTAAGTAAAATTAATTGTTATTGTTGTATATCGATTTTCTGTGGATAAATACTTTATTATGAGTTTATCAACAAGTTATCATTTTATTAAGTGTTAGTTGTATGTAAAAAAAATAGAATATCCACAAGTAAATAATTCTATTTATATTTTTATTAAGATGTTTTTAAATTATTAATATTTTTGTTCATTTACAATTAAATTTCAATAAAGATAATAATTATAATTATATTAACATATTATCAACAATTAAAAAAAGGCATATAATGATTATTATAGGTATAACTGGATCAATTGGAATGGGAAAATCTACCATTGCATCTATGTTAAAATTTTTTGGTATACCTATTCATGATTCTGATTTGGTAGTAAAATTATTGATTGAAACTAATTCTTTAGTACTTAAAAAAATTAAGAAAAATTGGCCTGAAGTAATTGATATAATTGATAGTAAGGAACTTATTAATAAAGGAAAATTAAGTGAAATAATTTTCAATGATACTAAGTGTAAAGAAAATTTAGAAAAAATAATTCATCCTTTAGTAAATAAAAAGAGAAAGATGTTTTTAAAAAAATATGAATCTAAAAAAAATATTGTAGGTATGGATGTTCCGTTATTGTATGAAACTGGTTTAAATAAAATATGCAATTATATTTTTTTAGCTTTAACCTCAGAGGCAAACCAAGCGAAAAGAGTTTTAAAAAGAAAAAATATGACTAAGGAGAAATTTATATCAATAAAAGAAAATCAATGGTCTGACGAAATGAAAAAAGAACAAAAACCATATATAATAAACACAACTTATGGGAAGATATTAGTCTTTATTTTATTAACTTTTTTGTTATCTATAATTTTTTTTAAAGAAAAGGTTCTAAAAACATGAGAGAAATAGTTTTAGATACAGAAACTACAGGTTTAGACTGTAGTAATGGAGATAAAATTGTTGAAATTGGAGTAATTGAATTAGAAAATCATATCCAAACTGGCAAATATTTTCATTCTTATATAAATCCCCAAAGAAAATCTGACCCAAAAGCAGAAAAGGTTCACGGGTTAACACAAGAATTTTTATCTGATAAACCTTTATTCCATGAAATTGCTGAGGATTTTTTAGAATTTATATCAAACAGTAAAATTATAATACATAATGCCCCTTTTGACCTAGGGTTTATTAATTCAGAACTAAAAAGTTGTGATATGTCAGATATTGATGAAAATCTAGTTATCGATACTTTATTACTAGCAAAACAAAAGTACATAGGTCAATCAGTCAGTTTAGATGCTTTATGTCGTAAATTTAACATAGATATTTCAAACAGAACTATACATGGTGCACTTAAAGATGCGAAGTTATTGTCACTTGTATATCTTGAGTTAATTGGTGGAAAACAAACAAGACTAAATTTTTTAAATAATAATGAGTCCATTAAAGATGATAACAATGAAGTATTTGACTTAATTAATTTTTATAATAATAAACCAATTATTCCACCCAAAAGGGTTAATATTAACATTAATGATAATAAATTACATATAGAAAGTATAAAACAAATACCGAAAAGTATTTGGGAAACTCTGAAAAGTTAACTTTTCATTAAGTTGAAATTAACATTATCTAAAATTATAGGCATAAATCCGCCATTCTGAGTAACACTTGCTATTATAGATCTGGCGAAAGGAAAAATAATTCTTGCCCCCTCTGATGCTAACTTATTCTTATCAACAAGCTTTTTGTCTTCTGACTTAAAAAGTCCATAATAATCTAATTCTAAATGAAATATTGTATTTTTTTCTTTTTTAGATTTACAATTAATAGTAATCTTAATGTTTACTCCGAAATTAACTTCTCCATAAGGTTCATGGATAACGTTAATTTCAATATTAGTATTATTTTCTTTAGCATTAAAGTTTTGAGTTCCATTTTTTTGAAAATTTTCGTAAGATAAATCTTTAATATATTGATTTAATATTATTAAGTTACTTGTTTCGTCATTTATTACTTTATTCATGTGGTTCTCATTTTGACTAAAAGTTTACTTTTATAACGTAAATTGACAATAATACATATTAATTTTTAATTTTTTTTGTATAATGTTTATTTAATCAATTTAACAGTGGTGGAAAATTTAATATGCAAAATAGTCTTCCTTATTTAGATATTTTAATCTTTGGGGTTATAGCAGTTTTTTTAATATTCAGACTTAAAAATATTCTTGGTACCAAAACAGGATATGATTCCTCTGGTGCTGAAAAAGATAATAAGGTTCTAATATAATACCACTTAAACCAGTTGAAAAAAACGAAAAATATAATTTAATAAGTAATGATTTAGATAAAATTAAAGAAATTGATCAGACATTCAATGCAGACGAATTTTTATCTGGATCAAGAACATTTTTCAAAATGGTTTTAGAAAGTTTTACTAACGATAACTTAGAGAAAGTTCAAAATTTCATAAAACCATCTGTGTTAGAAAGTTTTAAAAATGCAATTGATGATAGAAACAAGGAAGAAGAAACATTAACTATTGATCTTAAATCAATAGATAAGAATGAAATATTATCCCATAAAATTACAAAAACATTAATTAAAATAAATGTTATATTTGAGTCTAGACAGATCATATCATTAATGGATAAAAATGATAAATTGATTGAAGGTGATCAAGAAAAAGAAATAGTTGTTAAAGATGAATGGGTATTTGAAAGAAAAATTAAAAACGAAAATCCTAATTGGTCCCTAATTGAAACAAAAAGCCTTTGAATAATGGTTTTTATATCAAAGAATGATAAAAAAGCATGGCAAGATTATATTGATAACTTTGAACATTTCACTCTAAATCTTAAGAAAGATGATTTAAAAAAAGAAGTCAAAATAAAGAGAAAAATTCTATCAAAAAAAATAATATCGCTAATTCTTATAAATTATTTAAAAAAGGTAAAATCAAACCTGATGGAGTAATAGATCTTCATGGTTACAGTCTTAAAGTGGGAAAACAAAATTTAGAAAGTTATATTTTAAAATCCTATGAAAATAACCTTAGAAATATTTTAGTTATAACTGGTAAAGGTATAAATAACCAAGGCGTTTTGAAAAAAGAAGTACCTGTTTGGTTAGAAGAAAAAAAGATAAAAAATTATTTAATTAGCTTTGAAAAAGCTCCAAATAATAATGGTGGTTCGGGAGCCTTATTATTAAGAATTAGAAACAAGTACAAATTTTAACTATAAGTTTTGGATATAAGTATGACAAAATTCAATGAAAATCGTATTGCTTTAATTAAAAGAAAAACTAATGAGACTAACATTGAAGTAAAAGTCAATTTGGATGGTGATGGTAAAAATTTATAGATACTGGACTTCCATTTTTTGATCATATGCTGGAACAATTATCTAAACATAGTTTAATAGATATCCAATTAAAATGTATAGGTGATTTACAAATAGATGCTCACCATACTATGGAAGATATTGGTTGGGCTTTAGGTAAAGCTATTAATGATGCTCTAGGAAATAAAAGAGGTATTAAACGTTATAGTTTTAATTATTTGCCAATGGATGAATGCCTTACTAGATGTTGTATAGACGTATCTGGACGACCCTGGTTAATCTGGAATGTTTTTTTGCCTAGTATAACAATTAAAAAAATTGAAACTGAAATATTTAGAGAATTTTTTCAGTCACTTTCCCAAGCTGCTGGATTTACATTGCATGTTGAAAATTTATATGGAACAAACACCCATCATATTTTAGAATCTTGTTTTAAATCACTAGCCATTTCTCTAAGAGAGGCTATAAAAATTGATCTTCAAAACTCTAATAATATTCCTTCTACCAAAGGCACATTATCTGGGAGCAATTAAAATGAAATTAATTATAATTGATTACGGCTCCGGAAATTTAAAATCTGTAGCAAATGCTTTTAAAAATTCTATATTAGAAAATAATTTAAACTTTAGTGTTGAAGTTACAAGTGAATTAAATTCAATTAAGAATTCCGATCTTTTGGTACTACCTGGTGTTGGTTCTTTCCCAGATTGTAAAGAAGGGCTCCAAAAAATCAAGGTTTAATAGATGTTTTATTTGATGAGGTTATTATAAAAAATAAGCTTTTCTTAGGTATATGTGTAGGCATGCAACTTATGGCCGAGTATAGTTTGGAAAAAGTAAACACTGATGGTTTTGGTTGGTTTAAAGGTAATATAGAAAAAATTAATAATAACGGCACAGATTATTTGGGAAGAAATTATAAAATTCCTCATATGGGATGGAACAACTTAGAAATAAGTGAAGAAAAACATCCTATTTTAGAGAGCATAACAGAAAAAGAACAATTCTATTTTGTACACTCTTATTATTTTAAATCTAAAGAAACAAATAGAGTATATGCTAATACTAACTATAATCATAAAATTCCAGCAGTTATAGCTAAGGATAATTATGTAGGCGTTCAATTTCATCCAGAGAAAAGTAGTTTTTCAGGCCAAAAAATTATATCAAACTGGTTAATGTGGAAACCATAAATTAATTGCGGGACATAACATGGTTAAAATAATAGAAAATGTGAAAAAAAAATTTAATGTTAAAGCTGAACTTTGTAAGAGCTTAAACAAAGTTGATTTACAAGAACTTTGTGACGCTACAGAAGAAGCCATTTTAGCTGGAGGAGGCTTTGGTTGGATATCGCCTCCTGCATTAAGAACACTACAAAATTATTGGAAAGGTGTATTATTAATACCTGAAAGAACTCTTATAGTTGGAAAATTAGATAGTGTTGTAGCAGGATCTGTACAATTAATTAAACCAACTAAAAATAATGAAGCTCAAGCGCACTCGTGTATTTTAAGTACTTTTTTCTTTGCACCATGGGCACGAGGTTTTGGTTTGGCTAAAGCAGTATTTGAAAAAGCAGAAGAAAAAGCAAAAAAAGATGGGTTTAAAGTCATAACTTTAGAAGTTAGAGAAACACAGCATCGAGCTATACAATTGTATGAACAAGCAGGTTTTGTCAAAACTGGTTCTAATCCCAAATCCGTATTTGTAAATGATGAGTATATTGCGGGTCACTATTATTATAAAGAATTAGAAAAATGAAATATAAGAACTTCACCTTATATCCAGCCATTGATATAAAAAATGGGAAATGCGTTAGACTTTTATTTGGAGATATGGAAAGAGAGACAGTTTACCATGAAAACCCTCTTGATCAGGCCATGTGGTTTGTTGATCAAGGTGCAGAGTGGCTTCATATTGTTGACCTTGATGGCGCTGTTGAAGGTAAGAATGTAAATAAATCTATAATTCAAAAAATGTTAAAGTTATTACAGAACAAAGTTCATGTTCAAGTAGGAGGTGGCATTAGAAGTCTTGACGATATAGATTTTTGGTTAGAAAATGGAGTAAATAGAGTTATTTTAGGAACTCTAGCTCTTGAAAACCCACATTTTATAGAAAAACTAAATAAAAATTATTATAAAAAAATAATAATAGGCGCCGATGTAAGAGACGGTATGATTGCTACACATGGATGGAAAAATCAATCGAAGGTTAAAGCTGTTGATTTTATAAAAGAATTTAACCCAAATATAATTAACTCAATAATTTACACAGACATATCTAGAGATGGTAGCTTACAAGGTGTGAGTTTAGATCAAACAATAAGTTTTTCAAAATCTATTCCTCATCCAGTAATAGCATCTGGGGGTGTTTCCTCTATTAAAGATATTATTGATTTAAGCAAGCAAGTTACAAACGGTATTGAGGGTGTGGTTATTGGAAGAGCTCTCTATGATAAAAAATTTACCTTTTGTGATGCAATGAAATGTCTAAGAGTGGTAACATAAATGCTTTCAACAAGAGTCATTGCGTGTTTGGATGTTCATAATGGAAGAACGGTTAAAGGAATAAATTTTGTAGATTTACAAGATGCAGGTGATCCAGCGGAGCAGGCAAAACTTTACAGTAAAGTTGGTGCTGATGAAATTTGTTTCTTAGATATTTCTGCAACTAATGAAAAAAGAAAAGCAATGTTGGATGTCATTTCAAAAACAGCTGAGTCGTGTTTTGTCCCTTTGACAGTTGGCGGAGGAGTAAATGATATTAGTGATTTTAGAAATTTATTAAATTGTGGAGCGGATAAGGTTTCAGTTAATTCATCGGCTGTTTATAATCCAGGATTGATAAAACAAGCATCAGATAAATTTGGAAATCAGTGTGTTGTCTTAGCCATTGATGCCATTGATAATAAAAATATGTTGAGTGGTTACGAGGTAACTACTCATGGTGGAAAAAATAAAACAGACATTGATGTTTTGTCTTGGGCCCAGAAAGGTGTTGAAAATGGTGCTGGAGAAATTTTATTAACTTCAATGAGCGCTGATGGAACTAAAAAAGGATATAATTTAGAATTGACAAAGTTAGTATCAGATAAAGTGTCCGTTCCAGTTATAGCCTCTGGGGGAGCAGGAAATCCTCAAGATATGGTTGATGTCGTTTTACATGCAGGTGCTTCAGCTGTTTTAGCAGCTTCGATATTTCACTTTGGAATTTTTTCAATTCCTTCTGTAAAAAAAGAAATGGAAAAAAATGGTATTCAAATTAGAGATTGTGAAAAATAAAATGGATGATCAATTTGTTACTGAGCTCTTTAAATTATTAAAAGAGAGAGCAAAAATAAATAATAATTCCTCATACACTTCACAATTAATTAAAAATCCAGATTTATTAGCTAAAAAAATAGGAGAAGAATCCTCTGAACTGATTATTGATTTTATTAAAAATAATAAAACGGGCATTATAAATGAATCGGCAGATTTATTATATCATATATTTGTTGTGTGGATATCTATGGGCATAAATCCTCAAGAAATTTGGGATGAATTATCTAAAAGACAATCACAATCAGGGATTGAGGAAAAAAAAAATAGAGGAAAAATACATGAATAATAAATATGATAACAAAAATATTTTTTCAAAAATTTTAAGATCTGAAATTGATTGTGAGAAGATACTCGAGAATAAACACGCATTAGCTTTTTTGGATATCAATCCTCAAGCACCTATACATATTTTGATTATACCTAAAAATAAATATATTGATTTCAATGACTTTACCCAAAATGGTTCGGATCAAGAAATTAAAAATTTTTGGGAATTAGTAAATGATGTAATAAACAAGAAAAATATATCAGATTCTGGATTTAGATTGATAACTAACTCTGGAAAGGATGGTAATCAAGATGTGCCACATTTTCATGTGCATTTGTTAGGTGGAAAAAATTTGGGAAAAATGATTAATTAGTTAATATTTTATTTTCTATGAAATCCCAAAACATTTTTTCAATGCTAATAGAATCATTAATTTTTATTTCACGAATTCCAGTTGGGGATGTAACATTTATCTCTGTAATAAAGTCGCCAATTATGTCTATACCAACAAAGTAAAGCCCTTTTTCTTTTAAAGATTGTGAAATTTCGTCACATATAAATTTATCTCTTTTTGTTATTGATGTCCTTTCAGGTTTTCCTCCTACATGCATGTTAGACCTGCTCTCCCCTTTTTGAGGGACTCTATTAAGAGCGCCAACAATTTCACCATTAAGTAGAATTATACGTTTATCACCATTTCGTACATCTTTTAAATATTTTTGGATCATAAGTGGTTCGTTGCTCTGTTTAAAAAACATTTCTAAAATTGAATAAAAGTTTTCGTCATTTGGTTTTAAATGAAAAACTCCTTGACCTCCATTTCCATACAATGGCTTTATAATGATATCTTGAAATTCATCTCTAAATGATTTTATAACATTTATATCTTTGGTGATTAAAGTCTCAGGCATTAAATGAGGAAAATTAGTTACAAATATTTTTTCTGGGGCATTTCTTACCTCAAAAGGATTATTAACTACAATAGTTTTCTTTGGAAGCTTTTCCAAAAGATGTGTTGCTGTAATATAAGACATATCAAACGGTGGGTCTTGTCTCATTAACACTATGTCAAAATCAGATAATAATTGAATATTTTTTTTATAATATTTATAGTTATTAAACTCATTTTCTGTAACTAATTCAAATTTACAAATATTTGCTAACACTTTGTTAGATCTTAATATTAATGCATCTGGTGTAAAATGATGAATTGTGTGTCCTCTTTCTTGAGCCTCAAGAGCTAAAGCAAAACTAGTATCACCCTTTAAATCAAGTTTTTCTAATGGATCCATTAGAAATGCAACTTTAAGATTAGTGCTCATCGTGTGTCATCTGTTAATGTAATATAATTATAAACTTCTTTAATAAAACGCGCACTTGAAGCATGAGCTTTAACTAATCCTATTTCCTCTACATTTGACGCAACACCACTTAAATATGCAATATCATTTACAACGTCGATTGAAAAATTAAGGCTATTAATTTTTTTATCAGTCATAATTCGCGCTCTAATTTCACCCATAGAAGAGATATCTCTAGCAATATTTCTAAGGCTTGAAGTGTTACTTATTTGAATTTCATTATTTACTTCATTAACGCCTTTTACGCTCCATGCAATTTTGGTAAATTGTATTCTCATCTCTGGTTCGCTAACTTTCCCGGTAAACAAAACTGATCCGTTATTTACAGAGATTTTAGTATCAGCAATTAAACTAGGATCTTTTTTAAATATTAAGTTAGATATTTTTGTTTTAATAATTGTATCACTTAATGCTGTGCCAATTCCTTTTTCTTTAGAAGCCGCTCCTAATGAAAACATTCCAACTGTTCCTATAATAGGTGCACATGATTGAAAAACAAAAAGAAATAAAGAAATTAGAAAAATTTTTTTCATGAAATTTGCCCCTTAATAATTAGTACTTTAAGATAAAATATAAAATAAGTCATAAATTTATTTTGATACTATATTGTATTTATAATTTTTATAGCTTCTTTATAAATTATTTTTTTAGATAAATTTGTTTCCTCAGTTATCAATTTAACAGCATCCCTTAAAGTATGATTTTTAAGCTTGTTTTCTATAATTAATTTTAATTTTTCTGATGTTTAAGTCAGTACTAAAATCATATCCACCCACTATAATTACTATTTCGCCTTTTAATGGTTTGTTATTTTGATTCCTCTCATTAATAACATTATGAATATTTTCTAAATCACCACAAATAATATCTTCATAAATTTTAGTAAGCTCTCTTGCAATCGAAATATTTCTGTTACCGTAAGTATAAAGCATAATTTTTAAAGTACTTTCTAATCTCAAACAAGTATCAAACCATATTCCTGTCATAGTATTATATTTAGTAGTCAAAAGTTGTTTCTCTCGTCCACTTTTTTTTGAAGATAGAAAACCTCCAAAATAAAATTGGTTTGTTGGAAGACCTGAGAGTACCAAAGCATTTATAACTGCAGAAGGCCCTGGTAAATGAGTAACATTTACATTTTTTAGGTAACATTCTTGAACAATTTTATACCCTGGATCAGATATTAATGGGGTTCCTGCATCACAAACAAGACCTATATTTTTATTAAGGAATAGTTGTTTTAAAATGAATGGTCTTTTTTTTTCAGCATTAATATCATTGTAAGAAATAAGAGTTTTATATTTAATTTTTAAATGTGAAAGTAATTTTTTTGTTCTTCTTGTATCTTCACAAAGAAGAATATCGACTAAACCCAAGATTTTAATTGCTCTTAAGCTTATATCATCATAATTCCCAATTGGTGTTGCTATAATGTATAAGCTTCCACAATGATTGTTAGAATATGTATTATTATAATAATCTAGATCTTCTTTACTAAAATTTTCCAATAGATTACCTTAATTTATGTTATTTAAATACTTTGTGAGTTAACATGGGCTTTTCCAATTCTAATATTATAATATTACTTTGTATATTCTTAATAGTTAATGGGTGTAATCGAACTATACCTAAGATAATAGTTGAGAAACAAAATCCCAATAAATTAATTAAAGACAAACATAAAATGACTCCTAATAAAAATTATTTTGCTGAAAAAGTTGTCAAAAAAAAAATTGGAACTTCAAAAAATACAACTACTAATCAATTAAATGATAATGACGTTGTTTTTGAATTCAGAAATGAAAGGTTACTTCAGGGAAAAGTTTCGAAAAAACCGTTACAAAACAAAAAAACTAGCAAAGCTTTAACTGCGGTTTTTAAAATGTTAAACCAAAATTTAAGTTTAGATACTACTAACTTAAACCTGAATAATACTGAAGTTTCGAATCTTATTGATTATGATAAAAACATTTATAACTCAGAGATTAATGAAAATTATAAAAATATTTTAGCTTTACTTCCCTTTACTGGCTCTTATTCAAATTTTGCTTTAAAAATAAGAGAATCATTAGATATGAGCATTCTTAGGTTTGGTTCAAAAGATATTCAAATAGTTTATTTTGATACAGGTAAGGATAAATATGAATTAAATTTAAAAAATATACTCAAAACTGTTAAACCTAAATTAATAATCGGTCCTTTTACGAGAGAATCCCTTTTAAAAATAAAGCCATTTGCAAAAGCTGAATCTATTCCAGTGTTTACTTTTTCCAATGACATAGCCTTAATTGAAAAAAATATTTGGTCTTTAGGGTTTTCTCCTGAAGAACAAATTGACAGTATTTTTTCATGTTCTTTAAGAAATGGAAGTAAAAGATTTGGTTTGATAGCTCCTAAAAATTTGTATGGAAATATTATATTGGATAGATCGGTTAGTTTAATAGAAACTAATAAAGATAACTATTTTGAAAAACTTCGTTTATCTAACAAACAAATAAATAATAAACCTGAATTATTTTCTATTTTAAAACATTTTTTAAATTACAAAGAAGAAGTTAATTCAACACACACTAAATTTGATACTATATTTTTAGGTGGTAGTAAGGAGTTTGTTTTAGAAATTGCGCCATTGTTAGCTTTTTATGATGTAGATTCAAGAAAGGTGCAAATTTTAGGTACTGAAGAGTTTAATACAAGTGAAATTAAAAATGAACCTTCTCTTGAAAAAGCTTGGTTTCCAATGATTGCTAGCCAGAATACAGAAGATCTAAAGTTAATTTGGAATGAAGCTTGGAAGGATGAATATAATTACTTTACGAATGCAGGGTTTGATGCAGGTATAATTGGCATCAATTATTTAAATCAAAATAAAACAATTGACGTTTTCCTTAAAGATGTAAAAAGTCTTATAAATGGCTTTACTTTTAAAGCAAATGGTTTACTCACAAAACCTGTATCAGTTATGCAAATAGAAAAATTAGGGATGTTAAAAAATATTAAACTTTGTAACAATCTAGATTAATTTATTAAATAGCTTAAAATACTATTTAATTTAATTAAGTGATCATCATTTATTTTTATTTTACCATTTTCTATAATTATTAAATTTTCTTCTCTAATTCTTTAAATTTTTTTTTCTGAATAATAGATTTATCATATAAGTTTTTCTATCTCAATGCCTTTGCTCAATCTAAGACCCATTATCAATGTGTCAATATCAGACTCATATTGATTAAAAATATTAATATTTTCAAATTCTGTTTTGAAGTTTTTATTCAACCATGTTTTAGGATTTTTATAATTTTTTATTTCCACACGTTTGTTATCTTGATTTGAAGACCATATTCTTCCATATGCACCTGGACCTATTCCTATCCAATTTTCTGAATTCCAGTAATTTAGATTATGTTTACTTTCAAACTTTTCTTTTGCAAAATTTGAAATCTCATATCTTTGAAAATTATGTTCATTTAATATTGTTTTAGTTCTTGTAAAAAATTCAGCAGCAAGATCATTATCAACTGTTTTCAAAAGACCCTTTTTAAAATCTTTAAAGAATCTTGTGCCTCTTTCAATAGTTAATTGATATGCAGATAAGTGGTTGATATTAAATTTATTTAAAACTGATTGTAGTTCATTTTCCCAATCATCAATATTTTGTTCATATAAAGCATAAATTAAGTCAATAGATACATTGTTAAATGTATTGGTTGCTAAATCAATTGCAGTTTCAGCGTCCCTATAATTATGCTTTCGACCGAGAAATTGTAAATTTTTATCATTTAAAGATTGTACCCCTATTGATATTCTATTGATCCCTAATTTATGTATTTGTTTAAATTTTTCTCTTTCATATGAACTTGGATTAGCTTCTAATGATATTTCAATATCATCTTTAAATTTAAATATTTTAGATGAAATATCTAAAATATGATCAAGTATCTTAAGGGGCATTAATGAAGGTGTTCCTCCCCCAAAAAATATAGTGCTTAAATTGTCATATTTAACGTCAAATCTATCTAAAAATGATTTGTATTCATATAATTGATTTGTGTATGATTTTATCCAAGCATCTTTATCAACATCCTCAATTACATGAGAGTTAAAGTCACAATAGGGACATTTAGATTCACAATATGGCCAATGTACATATAAGCTCAGAAGTTTTTCTTTTTATTTGTCATGAGCTTAAAGTTGGGAAAGACAGTTTAATTAACTTATTAAAGGCTATTGATCTATGACTTATATTATGTTTGAAATTGGGTACCATTTCAGCAAATGTTAATTTATGATCTAGAGGTCTAAATATTGGATCATATCCAAATCCTTTTTTCCTTTAGGTGGCCATGAAAATTTACCATCAACACGACCTGAAACAGTAACATCATAATTATCAGGCCAGCATAAAGACAAAGAACAAACGAAATGACAATTATAATTTGGATTGTTTATTTTTTTAATTTCTTTATTAATTTTAAACATGGCTAAATCAAAGTCTTTATTTTTCCCAGCCCACCTTGCAGAGTGAATGCCAGGCTCATTATTAAGGTCAGAAAAACATATTCCACTATCATCAGACAGACAAGGTAAACTCGTTGCTTTTGATACGAAGGAAGATTTAATCAAAGCGTTTTCTTCAAAAGTACAACCATTTTCTTCTGGTTCTTCTATTTTTAGATCATATGCTGACAGAATTTCAATATTTAGCGGATGAAGTAATTCACGAATTTCTTTAATTTTACCCTGATTATGGCTAGCAATAACTAATTTATTTTCTTTAAAAATTCTATATTTCATAGTTTTAATCTAATCCAAGAGCCTTCCTTTGAATATTGAAAATTTGTTGTGTACCAATATCAGCTAATTCTAGTAGTTTTAAAAATTGAGATTTATTATAAGGTTTTTGTTCAGCGGTAGCTTGTATTTCTACTATACCTTTTGATGCAGTCAAAACAAAGTTGCCGTCTGTTTCTGCTGAAGAGTCTTCTTCATAATCAAGATCAAGTATTTCTACTTCATTCCATATACCGCATGAAATGGCCCCAATTTGGTCAAATATAGGATTTTCAGCAATCTTACCACTTTTCAATAAAAGATTTACTGCATCATATAAAGCCACCCATGCACCAGTTATAGAAGCAGTTCTTGTGCCACCATCTGCTTGAATTACATCACAATCAATTTTAATTTGAAACTCTCCTAATTTTTTTAAATCTATAATTGATCTCAAAGATCGTCCAATTAAGTCTTTGTATTTCTTGAGTTCGGCCAGATGCTTTTCCTTTCGAAACTTCTCTATCCATTCTAGAGTGAGTAGACCTTGGCAGCATGCCGTATTCGGCTGTAACCCAACCTTTACCTGAATTTCGAAGCCATGGTGGCAATTTTGTCTCTACTGATGCAGTACATATTACGTGAGTATTTCCAAATTTAGCTAAGCAAGATCCTTCTGCATAAGGAGAAACTTTAGTTTCAAGAATTATTTTTCTAAGTTCGTTAAAATTTCTTTTTGAGGGTCTTGTTAACATTATTTATCTCACTTTATTGTTAAATTTATAAACAGACTATTATCCCAAAAATTGAGAAAACTCTAATTCTAAATTATTAATACAATTTAACTCTTGTAAAAAACATTAATACTACTTATTTCAACAAAATATATAAAATGAATTGGGAGATCTACATTGTCTGAAAATAAAGAATCATCAAATACACATGATGAAGACAAAAAGCCTGTTAAAGATGATGCTCTAATTTAGAAAACATCCAAGTAGAAAATGAATTAGATGAGGCGAACTGATGAAGATAATGCCTCACCAATTGAAGAAAGTAATGAAGAACTTCAAACTAAAAATGAAGAACTTCAAACTAAAAATGAAGAGCTCAAAGATCAATTGATGAGAACGCTTGCTGAAAGTGAAAACTTAAGAAAAAGAACAATAAAAGATGTTGATCAAGCAAAAAAATATAGTCATATTTCTTTCGTAAGAGATTTAGTATCATCTGTTGATAATTTTAAAAGGGCTCTGGATTCTTTACCAGAGGATAAAGCAGACTTACCAGAACCTATTAAAAACTTAATAATAGGTTTGGAAATAGTTGAGAAAGAAATAAACAGCACTTTTGAAAAACATAATTTAAAACAAATATCCCCATTAGGTGAGAAATTTGATTATAATTTTCATCAAGCAATGTTTGAAGTTCCAACTAATGACACAGATCCTGGAACAGTTATCGAAGTGTCGCAAATAGGTTATTTATTACATGATAGATTAGTTAGACCAGCAATGGTTGGAATTTCAAAAAAAATTGAAGAAAATAATTTAGACAATGATAATCAAGTAGAGAATTAATTATAAATAAATAATTTTTTTTATAATCTTGTAAATTCAACAATTTAAACCATATAAGGTCTGTTGATAAGAAATCATAAATCAACAAAAAATTGCATTTTTAAGGGAGTTTATTCATGGCAAAAGTTATTGGTATTGATTTAGGTACAACTAATTCATGTGTATCTGTAATGGATGGTAAAGCACCAAAAATTATTGAAAACAGTGAAGGTGCAAGAACTACACCTTCAATGGTAGGTATAACAGATGATGAAAGGTTGGTAGGTCAGCCAGCTAAGAGACAAGCTGTAACAAACCCTGAAAACACATTATTTGCAATTAAAAGATTAATAGGAAGAAGGCATGATGATCAATATTCTAAAAAATTCTCTGAGTTAGTTCCATATAAGATTGTATCTGCAAAAAATGGAGATGCGTGGGTTGAGGCAAATGGGCAAGAATACGCACCTTCTGAGGTATCTAGTTTTATTTTAAGAAAACTTAAAGAAGACGCTGAAGCTTATCTTGGGGAAACTGTTGATAAAGCAGTTATAACAGTTCCAGCTTATTTTAATGATGCTCAAAGACAAGCAACTAAAGATGCAGGTAAAATTGCTGGTTTGGAAGTCTTAAGAATTATAAATGAACCAACAGCAGCAGCTTTAGCTTATGGTCTAGACAAAAAAGAAAGTGGAACAATTGTAGTATATGACCTTGGTGGAGGAACTTTTGATGTTTCAATTTTAGAAGTTGGTGACGGAGTATTTGAGGTTAAATCAACTAATGGAGATACTTTTTTAGGTGGTGAAGACTTTGATCAAAGAATAATAGATTTTATTGCAGAACAATTTAAAAAAGAAAATGGTATTGATTTAAGATCTGATAAATTAGCATTACAAAGAATGAAAGAAGCAGCTGAAAAAGCAAAAATAGAGCTATCAAGCGCAGCACAGACAGATATAAATCTTCCATTTGTTACAGCTGATGCTAGTGGCCCTAAACATTTAAATGTAAAAATGACTAGGTCGCAATATGAGTCTTTAGTTGATGATTTGATAACAAAAAGTATAGATCCTTGTAAAGCAGCTCTTAAGGATGCGGGTGTTAAAGCGAGTGATATAGATGAAGTTATTCTAGTTGGTGGAATGACAAGAATGCCTAAGATTATTGAAGCTGTAACCGAATTTTTTAAAACAGAGCCTCATAGAGGTGTTAATCCAGATGAAGTAGTCGCTTCTGGTGCTGCAATTCAGGGTGGCGTTTTAATGGGAGATGTAAAAGATGTTCTTCTTCTTGATGTAACTCCTCTTTCTCTAGGTATTGAAACACTTGGTGGAGTGTTTACAAGGCTTATAGACAGAAATACAACAATACCTTCTAAGAAGTCACAAACATTTTCAACTGCAGAAGATAACCAATCAGCAGTTACCATTCGTGTTTCTCAGGGTGAAAGGGAACTTGCTAGTGATAATAAATCTTTGGGTGAGTTTAATCTTGAAGGTATTGCTCCTGCAGCAAGAGGTATACCTCAAATTGAAGTAACTTTCGACATTGATGCTAATGGTATTGTAAATGTCAGTGCTCAAGACAAAGCTACTGGTAAAGCACATAATATAACTATTCAGGCATCTGGTGGATTAGATGATAATGAAATAGAAAGAATGGTTAAAGAAGCTGAAGACAATGCAGAATCAGACAAAGAAAAAAGAGATGTTATAGATGCAAGAAATCAAGCTGAATCAATGGTTCATGGAGCAGAAAAATCTTTAACTGATTTAGGTGATAAAGCTGAACCAGCTACCAAGAGTGAAGTTGAACAAGCTATTCAGGAAGTTAAGACAGCTTTAGAAGGTGAAGACACATCTGTTATTAAAGAAAAAACATCTGCTTTATCGGCAGTAATGATGAAGATGGGTGAAGCTGCGTATAAGGCAAATGAAAATCAACCTGAGGAAGAAAACCAGGACACTTCTGGTTCATCAAGTGAAAATAAAGAAGATGTGGTAGATGCTGATTTTGAAGAAGTAAAAGACAATGAAGAAAAAAAAGACGCTTCTTAGATAAAGTTAAATATACACTTTAAGGTTTAAATATGGCGCGTGATTATTACGATATATTAGGTCTATCAAAATCAGCTTCAGATAGTGAAATCAAATCATCGTATCGTAAGCTTGCAATGAAATATCACCCAGATAGAAATCCTGGTGATAAAAAAGCTGAAGATAAATTCAGAGAAATAGCAGAATCTTATGAAATATTAAAAGACCCTCAAAAAAAAGCTGCTTACGACCAGTATGGTCATGCAGCTTTTTCACAAGGTTCTGGCGCTGGAGCCGGTGGAGGATTTTCTGGTTTTAGTGGTGGAGGGTTTTCTGACATATTTGAAGATATGTTTGGTATGGGAGGCGATCAAGGTAGAAGATCTGCTTCTACAGGATCTGACTTAAGATACGATTTATCTGTTTCACTTGAACAAGCCTTTTCTGGTGATCAAGTTGAGATCTCTTTAACAGTGCCTGCAAAGTGTGAATCATGTAATGGTTCAGGTGCTAATAAAGGTTCTCAACCAAAACAATGTAGTCAATGTGGAGGACATGGAAAAGTTAGAGCTCAACAAGGATTTTTTACAATTGAAAGAACATGTGCTTCTTGCTCAGGTGTAGGTGAAATCATTGGTGACCCGTGCCGCCCATGTAAAGGACAAGGTAGGGTAAATAAAAGCAAAAAACTTTCCGTAAATGTTCCATCTGGTGTAGATAACGGAACGCGTATACGTCTTTCTGGTGAAGGTGAAGCTGGGGCTAGAGGCTCCGCTCCAGGTGATTTATATATTTTTATTGACATTAAAGATCATTCTATATTTCAAAGAGATGGTAAAGACACCTTTATCGAAGTTCCAGTTTCTCTTATTGATGCTGTCTTAGGTAATTCAATACAAGTTCCTTGTGTAGATGGATCTAAAGCAAAAATGAATTTGACATCAGGAACTCAAAGTGGAACTCGTTTAAGAATGAAAGGTAAAGGAATGCCAGGTTTACGCGGTGGTTCTAGGGGTGATCAATATGTACAAATTAACGTAGAAACGCCAGTTGGTATCTCTAAAAAACAAGAAGACTTATTTAAGCAAATAAAAGAGTTAGGAATAGAAAAAATTAGCCCTAAAACTAGTAGATTCAAAAAATTGATTGAGTAATATAATTATTAGGTATAATCGAGTATAATTTATTTAGTTAAGGTGATTTATGAAAAAAATATCTGTTTCTATTCCCGGCGGCAACGGTCGTATGGGGAAAACTCTTATAGGTTTAATCATAGAAAATGAAAAATATAATTTAGTGAGCTCCACTTGTTTGCCTGGTGAAGATGAAGAGGGCTTTGATATAGGCCTTTTAGCAGGTAAAACTAAAATTTCTAAAAAATTAACAAGCGATACTTCATCACTTTTTAGAAGTTCAGACGTATTAATAGATTTTACAGTTCCTAAAGCAGCAATGCTTCATGCAAAGAAATGTTATGATAACAATATGTCTATTGTAATAGGTACAACAGGTTTAGATGTTTTTCAGGAAAAAGAATTATTATCATTATCTAAAAAAATACCAATTGTTTACTCAGCCAATTTTTCTATTGGTGTAACTTTGCTTTCAAATTTAGTTTCTAATGCCACTAAAATTTTAGGTAAAGAATGGGATATTGAAATATTAGAAATGCATCATAAACATAAAATTGATGCTCCTTCTGGTACTGCTTTAATGCTTGGAAAATCAGCAGCTGAAGCCAGAGATCAAAAACTGTCAGATCTTAAAGAAGTATCAAGAGATGGTATAGTTGGTAAAAGAAAAAGTGAAGAGATTGGTTTTGCGGTCTTAAGAGGTGGAGACGTAGTCGGTGAACATTCAGTACTATTTTGTAACGAGGGTGAAAGAATTGAACTGGTCCACAAAGCCACGGATAGATCAATTTTTGCTTCGGGAGCTTTAAGGGCTGCATATTGGGCAGCAACAGCCAAACCTGGTTTATATTCGTTATCAGATGTTTTAAATCTTGGTGGATAAGTGAAATAATTAATTTTATTTAATATTTAACTTTGCATTTATATGTTGTAAACATTCTTCTTTTTTTAATGTGCCATTAAGTTTTATTGGTCTAGTTTCAAAAAAGTTTACATAGTAACCATTTTCTTTTTTGATAACAAAAACATCTAAAAAACATTTAGAAAAATAATATTGATGATTTTTTAATTTACCTTCAAATTTAACAAAGTCACTTAAACCTAATCTTTTTAAAAGGTCTATTTCAGATAATTTTAAAATTGATGTTAGATTAAATTTTTTTTGTCTTGATTTCTTTTCTTTTTTTAAATTTTCTGATTCAGAATTTTCCTTTAATTTCTGAGTAACCTCTTCTGTTGTTTCCTTTTCAATTTTACTATTTTTAGACGAAGTCTTAAAATTATTATAAATAATATTTTTACCTTTAACTTCTTTTTTTTGTATTTTGGACTGAAAGCCATTATGTTGTAGCGTATGACAACCATTCAATAGTAAGATTAACAACAAATTTAAAATTATTTTATTTGGAAGTTTTTTCATAAGTGATATTCATAGATATAGTTTTATATTAAGTCTATTTAAAAATACTTTTGAGGCAAAAATGCACAAAATTAATCATGATATAACTTTTATAGGTAACGCTATTGTAGATATTATAGCAGAAACTTCAGATGAGCTTCTAACTGAATTGGACATTCCAAAAGGAGGAATGCAATTAATAAATACAAAAATGGCTGATGATTTAATAGATAGTATTAAAGCGCCACTTGTAGTATCAGGAGGAAGCGCGGCTAATACAGCTGTTGGCTTTAGTTCTTTTGGAGGAAAGGCATGCTTTATTGGTCAAACAGGTCTCGATGAATTTGGAGATTTATTTTCTAAGGGCATAAATAAGTCCAATGTTTTTTTCCAAAACAAGACTTCTACAATGTTAGATAAAACGTCTAAAAGCATTATTTTGGTTACTCCTGATGCAGAAAGAAGTATGAGTACTTTTTTGGGTGCCAGTGTAAAATTTAATATAAATTCTATAAATGAAGACCTAATAACTAATAGTAAATTGCTTTATATTGAAGGATATTTATTTGATCAACCAGAGGCTAAAAAAGCAATTTATCATTGTTGTAGATTGGCAAAAGATAAAAACATTCAAATTGCTTTTAGTTTATCAGATCTGTTTTGTGTAGAAAGACATAGAAACGATTTTCTTAATTTAATTGTTGAGTATATTGATATAATTTTTGCTAATGAAGAAGAGATAAAAAATTTGTATCAATCAAATTTAAATGATTGCATTCAATTAATTCAAAGTGATGTTGAAATGGGTGCCATTACACTAGGATCTAGAGGTTCTATTGTATTTGAAACAAAAAAAGAACACATCATTAATTCTGTTGCTGTTAAATCACTTGTGGATACAACCGGAGCAGGTGATATGTTTGCAGCTGGTTTTTTATATGGATATATGTATAAACATTCCATAGAGGAATGTGGAAATTTAGGAAGCAAAGCTGCTGCTGAAATAATTCAATATTACGGAGCTAGACCTAAAACCTTATTAAAAAGTTTAATTAATTAAGATATTTTTAAGTCTCGTTATTTTGAGTAAATAGCATTATATGCTGCAACAGAAGCAGAATTTACAATATCCGATACAGACGAGCCCATCTGAACAATTTGAAATGGTTTTTCTCCACCAATCATTAAGGGACCTAAAACTGACCCACCTCCTAGAGACTGAAGAAGCTTAAACGATATGTTTGCTGATAACAATCCTGGCATTATTAGGACATTAGCAGAACCAGATAATCTACAAAAAGGATAGTTTTCTTTTATAAGATTATGATCTAGAGCAACCTCTGCAGTCATTTCTCCATCAAACTCAAAATCAACTTTTCTTTCTATTAATATATTTACAGCTTCTCTTATATTTTTTGAACTAGGTCTTATAGGATTACCAAAGTTTGAAAATGACAATAAAGCAACTCTTGGAGTATATCCTAAGTTTTTAACTGTATTTGCAATACCAGAGGCTATGTCAGCAATTTGTTCAGCAGAGGGTCTATCATGTATATTTACATCTCCAATGAACACAGTGCGTTCTTTTGAAACAATCATTGACATAGACAGAAAAGATTCTTTCTTTCTTGCGCTTATTACTTTGGTAATGTCGTCAAAGCATCTAGCAAAAGGTCTTGTCACTCCTGTTACCATTGCATCTGCATCTCCCGCAGAAATCATTGAAGCTGCAAAAACATTTCTATCTTGATTGATTAATCTTTGACAATCTCTTTTAAGATGACCATTTCTATGAAGCTTTTTATAAAGTTCTTGAATATACTTTTCATTATTTTTACTTAGACTTGCATTATGAATAATTAATTCACTAAGTCCTTCAAGATTAACTTTCTCCATAGTTTCTCTTATTCTGTTTTCTCTACCTATTAAAATAGGTGTTCCAAATCCTGAGTTATAAAATGATAATGCTGCCCTTATGGTTTTTTCTTCTTCACCTTCGGCAAAAACCACTCTTTGTTTTTTAGCTTTAATTCTAGATTTTAAAGGTTCCAAAATTGAAGCTATAGGATTAGTTCTACCTTCTAATTCTCTTTCATAAGCCTCCAAATTTTTTATAGGTTTCTTGGCAACACCTGAATCCATCGCTGCTTTTGCTACTGCTGAAGAAACAGATGAAATGAGCCTTGGATCAAAAGGAGCTGGTATTATGTAATCATTACCGTAATGTAATTGGACGCCATGATAAGCTGCATTAACTTCATCAGGCACATCTTTTCTTGCTAATTCAGCTATAGCATTGGCTGCAGCAATCTTCATTTCTTCATTTATAGTTGTAGCCCTAACATCCAGTGCACCTCTAAAAATATAGGGAAATCCAAGAACGTTATTAACTTGGTTAGGGTAATCAGATCTTCCAGTTGCTATTATAGCATCTGACCTTACATCTTTAACATCCTCAGGCATAATTTCAGGTATAGGGTTTGCCATTGCAAAAATAATTGGTTTAGATGCCATGCTTTTAACCATATCTTTAGTAACCGAACCTGGTACAGAAAGTCCTAAGAATACGTCTGCGCCCTTTAGAGCATCTTCTAAAGTTCTTGCTTTAGTGTCAACAGTATGACCAGATTTCCATTGGTTCATATTAGACTGTCTTCCTTTATATATGACACCATCTCTATCAACTAAAATTACATTTTTATTTTGTGCGCCCATAGCTTTAAGTAATTCAACACATGCAATAGATGCTGCACCTGCACCATTACTTACAAAAGTGGTGTCTTTTATATTTCTATTAGTTAAATGAAGTGCGTTTATTATTCCTGCAGCAGTTACAATTGCAGTTCCATGTTGATCGTCATGAAAGACTGGAATATCCATAATCTCTCTTAAACGCTGTTCTATTATAAAACAATCAGGCGCCTTAATATCTTCTAAATTTATTCCCCCAAAACTTGGGCCTAATAACGATACTGCGTCTACAAACCTATCTATATCATCGGTATCAACTTCTAAATCAATACCATCAACATCTGCAAATTTTTTAAATAAAACGGCTTTTCCTTCCATAACTGGCTTTGATGCGCCCGCACCAATATTACCCAAGCCTAACACAGCAGTACCATTTGAAATAACGGCAACAACATTACCTTTAGAAGTATAATCATAAATTGTATCTGGGTTTTTTTCAATTTCGAGGCAAGGAGTAGCCACACCAGGTGAATATGCTAAAGATAAATCATGAGAACTAATTAAGGGCGTAGTGGGTGTGATCTCTAATTTTCCTGGACGACCTTTTTTATGATAATCTAAGGCTTCTTTTTCTAAATTCGATTTAGTTGTATTGTTGTTTTTGGTAGTAGACATTTTTTCCTCAAAAACTTAAAATAATATGTATGATATCATAACTTATTTTAATAAAAGATCATAATTTAATTATATTTGAATGTTAATTTATAATCTAAATGATTTTATAAAAGCTAAAAGGTTATAAGTAATTGTGAATAATAAAACCACTCCTATGATGGAACAATATTTAACTATCAAAAACAAACATAAAGATGCTCTATTATTTTATCGCATGGGTGATTTTTACGAATTGTTTTTTGAAGATGCAATTGCAGCCTCAAAAGCCTTAGACATTACTTTAACTAAGAGAGGGAAAACAAACGGCATGGATATTCCCATGTGCGGTGTGCCGTTCCATTCAGCAGATAATTATTTGCCAAAATTAATTAAAAAAGGTTTTAATGTTGCTGTTTGCGAACAAACAGAAACAATAGAAGAAGCAAAAAGTAATTTAAAAAAAGGTCCTTTAAAAAGGGAAGTTGTAAGAATAATTTCTCCAGGCACACTTACAGAAGACAACTTATTAGATAGAAACGCTAATAATTTTCTTGGAGCGATTTCAGATTTAAATGGTTCAATTTCAATTTCTTGGGTTGATGTGTCTACTGGATGTTTTAAATCCAGAAACTTACAAAAGGAAAATAACCAAAAGCAATTACTCACTAACTTACTATTGAGAATGAATTTTTCAGAAATACTAGTTTCAGATGCAATGGAATTGAATATTATAAGTGAAGAATGGCATTCTATAATAAAAAAACAATCTTCTAGTTTATTCCACTACTCATCGTGTTTACAACAAATATGTTCATATTTCTCTATAATGTCTTTGGAAGGAATTGGTAAATTTAGTGATGGAGAAGTTATAGCTTCTGGTGTTTTATTGTCGTATTTAAAACTAACTCAGTGTGGCAAACTTCCAATTTTATCAATGATTAAAAATGAGTCAGAAAATAATTTCTTAGAAATAGATTATTTTACACAAAAATCTCTTGAGATATTATCTAACTTATCTGGTGAAACTAAAGGTAGCTTAATTACCTCCCTAGATGAAACTAAAACAGCTGGTGGCGCTCGATTATTAAAACAAAGAATTACAGAACCATTTTATAAAGTTGTAGAGATTGAAAAAAGGTACAATCTTATAAATTGGTTTCTAAATAATGATATTGATATTTTTAAACTTCAAAATAATTTAGAAAATATACCAGATATTGAAAGATCATTATCTAGGATTTCATTATTAAGAGGAAGCCCAAAAGATTTATCTATTCTCTGTAATGGCCTTTTAAACGTAAAACAAATTTACGAAATTATAATATTATTTAAAGATCGTTTAAATCAAGCGCCATTATTAAATAATATTCTCAATCAAATTAGTGTTGATTATAGTTTATTTGAAGATATTAAAAACTCTCTAAAAAAAGATCTTCCGTTATCAACAAAAGAAGGTGGTTTTATAAGAGATGGCTATGATGATAATTTAGATAAATTAAGAAATCTTAGAAATAATGAATTAGAGGAAATAACAAAGCTACAAAATAAATATTCTGATTTGACAAATGTAAACTCTCTAAAAATTAAATACAATAGAATGTTAGGTTATCACATAGAGGTAAGAGCTGTTCATGACAAGGCATTAAGAGATAAAGACATTTTTATTCATAGACAAACAACAGCCCAAACATCAAGATTTACAACCATTGAATTAAACGAAGCTGAAAATCAGTTAATAAATTCATATGATAAATCTATTTCTATAGAAATGGATATTTTTAAAAATTTTACTAACCAAATAATAAATGAGGGGAAAAAAATACTTGATATTGCATCTGCAATTTCCGAATTAGATATAGGTATTATGGTCGTAAAACAATCCAAAGATAGAGATTATGTATGTCCCAAAATTTTAGAAAATAAAACATTAGAAATAATTGAAGGAAGACATCCTGTTGTAGAAACACAAATGAAATTATCAGAGAATTCCTTTATATCAAATGATTGCATATTAAATAAAGATGATTTTTTGTGGTTAATAACAGGACCAAATATGGCAGGAAAATCAACTTATCTGAGACAAAATGCCCTCATAGTTATTATGGCTCAAGCTGGTTTGTTTGTACCAGCAAAAGAAGCCAATATAGGAGTTTTTGACAAAATTTTTTCTAGAGTTGGTGCGTCAGATGACTTGGCAAAAGGGCAGTCTACTTTTATGATAGAAATGATAGAAACTTCCTTGATACTCAACACAGCTTCTGAAAAATCTTTGGTTATTCTTGATGAAATAGGAAGAGGAACAGCAACGTTTGATGGACTTGCTATAGCCTGGTCTGTTTTAGATTATTTACATAATAAGATAAAACCAAGAACTCTTTTCGCAACACATTACCATGAACTTACATCATTAAAGGAAGATTTGAATCATTTATCATGTCATAAAATGTCCATCAAAGAATGGAACAATTCAATAATTTTTATGCATAAAATAATTGAAGGCGAAGCAGACAAATCGTACGGTATTCACGTTGCCCAATTAGCAGGGCTTCCATTTGAAGTAATAAAAAAAGCAACACAATTATTATCCAAACTAGAAAATAAAAAGATAACTCATATTTAAAAAAATCTGATAATTTAGATGGTAATTATTCAAACATAAATGAAAGTCAGAGTTTTTTTAAAGAATTTGATAATATTAATGTGGATAATATTTCACCTCGTGAAGCTTTAGATATTTTGTATAAACTTAAATTATTAAGATAAGATATGGATAGAATTAGTATTAAATCAGGATTTACTTTATTTAATAAAAAAAAAGAAAATCTTCAAAATACGTCAAATAACATTAATCAAAATGCATTATGGGTTCAAAGTTTGGAACCAATTAAATATGCAAAAAATTGTTCTAAAAATTTATATAAGATAGATGATTTTAAGACTGAAACAAATGATTTAGGTCTTTTCAAAAAAGAATTGTTTTCAAATTTAAAAAATCAATTAGATGAAAAAATTGACTTAATAAAAAAAATATTTTTAGAAACATCAGATGGATCACTTAATGTAGGTTTAAATTCTATTTTAATTGATAGTTTGTTGAGAGTAGTATTTAAAAAAATATATTATAAGATATTTAATAATACAGATTACATTTTTTCAATAATTGCAGTTGGTGGCTATGGACGAGGTGAACTTGCACCCTGCTCAGACTTAGATTTATTGTTCCTATTACCTAATAATTTAAAAATAAATCAGAGCAAGCATGCTGAAGAAGTTATTCAATTTATACTATATATATTATGGGATTTAGGATACTACAGTTGGCCACTCCACTAGGACGATTGATGATTGTATTGAAAAAAGTAAATTAGACTTAACTATTTCTACAGCCTTGCTAGAGAAGCGATTTATAGTAGGAAATGAAGATGTTTTTAGTTTATTAAATGATAAATTTACTTTTTTTATAAAAAATACAAAGACATTAAAATTTGTTGAAGCCAAGTTAGTCGAATCAAAATTGAGACATAAAAGATTTGGAGGTTCAAGATATGTCGTAGAACCTAATGTGAAAGATGGTAAGGGTGGTTTAAGAGATCTTACATACACTAATTTGGATTTCAAAATTTGCTTACAAAGTTGATAGTGTTTCAAAATTAATAAATATAGGCGCATTATCAAAAAAAGAAGCAGCTTCTTTTGCTGAATCTCAAAGATTTTTACTTTCTGTCAGGTGTCATCTTCATTATAGAGCATTTAGAGAAGATGATAGACTAGCTATGGATGCTCAATTAGATCTTGCTAAAACCATGAATTTTAAAAATACTATAACTCAAAAAGATGTTGAAAGGTTTATGAAAAGATATTTTCTTGCAACTAAAACAGTTGGTAGTTTGACAAGAATATTTTGTGCAGCAATTGAAACAGAGTTTAATAAGCCACTCAGGTTAAGCTTTTTAAGTTTTAAAAAAAAGGAAGATGTATACCCATTTGATATTGAATTAGGTCGTTTATTTGTAAAGAATAAAGAAGTATTATCAGAAAATCCTGTCAATATAATTAAACTTTTTAATATTTCACATAACAAAAATATAGATATTCACCCAAAAACCCTTCGGTATTTAACTAGTTTACAACGACTGATAAATCATGAAGTTCGACATGATTTTGACGCTAATAAAATGTTTTTAGATATTTTAACTAGTGATAAGGATTCAACTAGAACTCTAAGATTAATGAATGAATCAAATATTTTAGGTAAATTTATTCCTGAGTTTCAAAAAATTGTAGGTTTAATGCAATTTGATATGTATCACTCATATACGGTTGATGAACATACTATTTTTACAATCTCTAATCTTTATTCTTTAAAAAATGGAGAATTCAAAAATTTTGCACCATTAGCAAGTAAAATAATTTTAGAAATTAGCTCAAAAAAATGTCTGTTTGTTGCTATGTTATTACACGACATTGCTAAAGGGAGAAAAGGTGACCATTCAGAGAATGGTGCCTTAATAGCCTCTGTTGTTTGTCCAAGGTTAGGTCTCAGTAAAGAAGAAACAAAAACTGTAGAGTGGCTTATTTTATACCACTTATTAATGAGTAAAACTGCATTTCGTTATGAATTAGGAGATGCAAGAGTTATTAAGAGTTTTGTTGATAAGGTGAAGTCAGTTGAGAGGTTAAAATTGTTATTAGTTTTAACTGTAGCAGATATAAAAGGGGTTGGTCCAGAAATATGGAATGATTGGAAAGGATCCTTAATTACTGAACTATATTCTAAATCATTTGATATGCTTCAAAAAGATAATGTTAATGAATTAATTAAAACTCCTAAAAAATCATTTGAGATTTTTCTAATTGAAAATGGATTAGCTAACTCTGATGCAAAAAAATATTGCAGTTATTATTATAACAATTACTGGGAAATATTTAAATTATCAAGAATAATTAACCATTATGAAATTTTCAGAAATATGTATAAAGATTCAAAGAAGTTCAAAGTTCATCTCTTTGACGAAAGTAAGTTGAAAGCAACTGAACTTCTTGTAATAGCGCCTGATCATCATGGTTTATTTTCATTGATTTCTGGTTTAGTATCTGCTTCTGGTTACGATGTTGTAAATGCAAAAATAATTACACGTTCAGATGGTTATGCTTTAGATACTTTTTTTATACAAAATAAAAATAGACAACCAATTACAGAAGAACATTCTAAAAAAAAATTGCTTAAAATAATTTCCCAGGGTTTAGAAGGAAACTTTAATGTAGAAAAAGCTTTAAATAAAAGATGGGAAGAAATTCCAGCACGTTTTCGTGCTATCAAAGCTCCCACGCGTGTCATTATAGATAATAATATGAGTGATGAATACTCTATCTTAGAAATAAAATGTAAAAATGCACCTGGGGTATTATATAGAATTACAAAAGTTATAACAAGCTTGGGCTTGCAAATTAATACTGCTAATGTATCTACCTACGGTGATAGGGTAGTGGATATTTTTTATATAAAAGACGCCTTTGGTTCAAAAATAGATAATAATGAAAGTATGGATAAAGTTAAAATGTCGATTTTGAAAATATTAGAAGAAACAGATCCAGCAAATCAAATGACCAGATCTTGAGAAACTGATGAAAGACAAAACTTCCTTTTTTATTAAGGGTTTTACTCAATTAGCTAGTTTAACTTTTTTAAGTCGTGTTTCTGGGTTTATAAGAGATATATTTATAGCCACTTTTTTAGGTGCGGGTATTTTATCTGATGTTTTTCTTATAGCTTTTAAGTTACCTAACTTATTTAGAAGAATTACTGCTGAAGGTGCCTTAACTTCTGCGTTACTTCCAATTTATACCAAATTGATAGAAAAAAAAAATAAAGCATTTGCTATTAATTTTTATAAAGCTTTTATACTTAGATTTTTTATTTATTTGTGCATATTTACAATAGTTGTACAAATATTTATGCCTTTCATTACACATGTTTTAGCACCAGGTTTTTCAGATAATAATCTTGTTATGAGTCATATAATATCACTAACAAGAATAACAATTATCTTTATGCCCTTGATATCAATAGTAGCTATTTTAGGTGTTGTAACAAATGTTGCAGGTAAATTTTGGCCCTTTGCGTTTACGCCTGTTATTTTAAATTTATCTTTGATAATAAGTTGTTTTTTTATAGATGATTCTTTGATAATTAAATCTATGCCATTATCTATAGGAACAGTTTTAGCAGGCTTTCTACAATTAATTTTTATGTCAATAATTATTAAAAAATATAAGATACTAAATACAACCAAAGCCAAAACAGAGGACGTATCTCTTAAAGATAAAGATGAGATCCAATTTTACATTAAAAAAACATGGTATAAATTTTTACCGGCTGCGTTGGGAGGAGGTATTCTCCAAATAAATTTATTAGTTGACACAATTTTAGCTAGTTTATTAGGTTTTGGGTCAATTTCTTATCTTTACTTTGCAGATAGGGTTGCTCAGTTACCTTTAGGTATAATAGGAATTGCATTAAGCACTTCGTTATTAACTTCTTTGTCAAAGTCAATTGCAAAAAATGATATAAAACAATTCTCAAATGAATTAATAATATCTTTAAAAATTGGATTGTTTTTTTCAATTCCATCATTATTCGTTTTTGTAAATTTTTCTGATTTAATTATTAATGTATTATTCCAAAGAGGACAGTTTGGCATAGATGAATCTAATGAAACAGCATTAGCATTGAAAGCATACGCTTTTGGAATTCCAGCTTTCATAATTTTAAAGTCATGTCAGCCAGCCTTTCTTTCAGAAGGAAATACAAAAACACCGATGTATATAGGAATTGTATTACTTGTTTTAAATATAATTTTTTCACTAATTATGATGCGTTATTTTTATCACGCAGGGATAGCTTTAGCGACGTCAATCTCTTCATGGGTAGGATGTATTATTTATATTGTTCTTCTTATCAAAAGTGAAAAATTATCAAAACCTAAAACTAGTTTTGATCATAACGCATTTAACATTTTTTCTATTTTTGTTTATTCTTTAAAGATAAGTTTTGTGTCTGTGTCTATGGTATTTATAATGAAAGTTTTTGTGTATTTTTCAAAAAGTTATCAAATTAATGAATTTTGTACTCTATTAATAATAACTACATTAGGGTTTTCAATGTATATTTTGACTTCTTCTTTATTAAGTTATATTCCTCAAGAGCTTTTAAAAAAAAACATGTTAAAATTTAAGAAAGATAAAAAAGTGTAATGACAATTCCTCAATCTAAACAAAACGAAAAAAGAATTTTTTCAGGTATTCAACCAACCGGTAATTTACACTTAGGTAATTATTTAGGAGCCATTAAAAATTGGGTAAAACTTCAAGCGGATTTTTCTTCTATTTTTTCAATAGTTGATTTACATGCAATAACAGTTCCACAAGAACCTTTACAATTAAGAGCATCAATACACGAGGTAACAGCTGCAATCATCGCTTCTGGTATAGATATAAATAAATCAATACTTTTTAATCAATCCTCCGTTAAAGAACACGCTGAATTAGCATGGATATTTAATTGTGTTTGCAGAATTGGTTGGTTAAATCGTATGACACAATTTAAAGAAAAAGCTGGTAAAAATAGAGAAAATGCTACAGTTGGACTTTATAGTTATCCCGTGTTAATGGCTGCAGACATCCTGTTATACAAAGCCACCCATGTTCCTGTTGGAGATGACCAAAAGCAACACATTGAATTAGCAAGAGATATAGCATCCTCGTTTAATAATATGTTTACTTTGGACAATGAAAATAACTTCTTTAATTTACCAGAACCTCAAATATTTGGACCTGCAACTCGTGTTATGAGTTTAAGGGATGGAACAAAAAAAATGAGCAAATCTGATCCGTCTGACGCATCCAGAATTAATTTAACTGATACTAAAGAAGAAATATCTAATAAAATTAAAAAAGCTAAAACAGATCCTAATCCATTACCAGAAACAGTGGATGAACTTAAAAAAAGGCCAGAGGCATTTAATTTACTTAACATATACTCATCTCTATCAAATCAAACTCTTGATAAAACTGTTGAAAATTTTGTTGGGCAAGGCTTTTCCCATTTTAAACCTAAGCTTATAGAGTTAGCAGTTGAAAATTTAAATCCTATTTCGTCTGAAATGAGATATTTGTTAAAAGACACAAAAGCAATAGACAAAATTTTGAAAACTGGAGAAATTAAAGCAAGACAGATTGCTGAACCAGTGTTGCAAGATGTTAAAAGTTTAGTTGGTCTTATTAACTAAACATGAAAGATAGTTGTTTAATTTTAAAAAAATGATACTTTACCTAATGGAGGTTTATAATGTTTATTCAAACTGAAGACACACCAAACCCTGAGACGTTGAAGTTTATGCCTGGGGAGAATGTTTTAAAAAAGGGAACGGTAGATTTCTCAAATAAAGAGCAATCTAAGGTGTCACCGTTAGCTTCCCGTTTATTTGATGTAGATGGAGTAAGTAGAGTATTCTTAGGCTCAGACTTTATTTCAGTAACTAAAGATTCAAGTTTAGATTGGAATACTCTGAAGCCTTCAATTCTAACTGGAATTATGGAACATTATTCCAGTGGATTTCCAGTATTAAATGATGATGCATTAAACAATTCTGAAACTAATAATGAAGAAGATACTGAAACCATTAAACAAATTAAAGATCTTTTAGAAACTAGAGTTAGGCCTGCTGTAGCAATGGATGGAGGTGATATAACCTTCTGCTCATTTGAAGAAGGTGTAGTTACTTTACAAATGAAAGGCGCTTGCGCCGGTTGTCCCTCAAGTACGGCTACTTTAAAAATGGGTATTGAAAATATGCTTAGACACTACATTCCAGAAGTTACAGAAGTTAAAGCTGCAGAATTATAAATATTTAACTAACAATATGTTAATAAAGCCCAGAAAAATTAAAGATAAAGATTATATAAATATTTCTTCTTTATTTCTAATATTGTTATTGTTTTTATTAGGCTTTATAGGTCCTGGATTCTGGAAAATAAACTCACCTAACTTTAAGTTTTTTGTATTTCAAAGAGATGTGAACAAAGTCACTACTATTGTAAATAAAGAAGAGAAATTTAATTTTAATAATAAATATTTATCTTTGGATCAAATTAATAAAAAGTCTAAAGTTATTAAGTGGTCAAACCAAGTTATAAGTAGTATTGAAAAACAACTTCCTCTTCCACGGATGTATTTTTCTTCTATACCTAAAAATATTGATGAATATCAAATATTTGAAAAAAAAAGAGTCTTTTTGAGTATCTTATTACCCATAGCTTTAAGGGGAAACGAACTAGTTTTGGAAGAACGAAAGCTATTAAAAATTGCCTTCCTAACGAATAATATTTATAAAATAGAACTTTTTGCAAGAAAATATAAAGTTAAAAATTTTAAAAAGATTAACTTTGGTAGCTTAACTAGCTTACAATTTAAAAATATAAAAAAAGAATTACTAATTAAAGTAAATAGAATTCCTGTCTCCATGATAATTGCGCAAGCTATTATTGAAAGTGGATGGGGAGCTTCCCGATTTGCAAAAGAAGGTAACGCACTATTTGGTGAGTGGACCTGGAAAAATAATGATGGAATTAAACCGAATGGAAATTTAAATGCAAACTTTGCTGTTAAAAGTTTTAAAAATATATCAGAATCTCTTAATTCGTACATTCTAAATTTAAATAGACATCCAGCATATAAAGAAATGAGAAATTATAGATCAATGATGTTTAAAGCTGGAAAAGACATTAAGGGATACGACACTGCTGTTTATCTGGAAAACTATGCAGAAATTGGATTAGCTTACGTAGAAAAAGTGAATGATATGATTAATAGTAATAAATTATATAGATTTGAAAATTCTGTGTTAGAAAAGCGTTAAACTAAAATTATTTAACTATAAATTGTCTTCCTAACCATCTCCACCTGTTTTCATCTGCAGCCATAGTACAATTAATTCGGCCTCTTCCTCGAGAAAATGGTTCACTCAATCTTACTTCAATCCTATTTTTTCCAAGCCTTTTTGTGTCAGATGTGATGCCATTACTTGCAAAACATCTAATTACGTTTTTTGGTTCAATTGATTTAGATAATGTAAAACCATAAAATGGAGGATTTTTTGAAATTAAAGGGTCTTTTGGTGACAAATCTAATATAGGTATAGGTAAAGCATTTACGGCTAACAAAAATCTTTCCATTCCACCATATTTCTCATTCATCGCAAAACGAGGTAACTCGTAAAGTCCTAAACTTTTGTGAGCTACACCAGAATGTTGACCAAATGCCGCTTCAAACCCATGCAATTTAACTTGCTCTAAAACTTCTAGATTATATTCTCCATAAGGATATGCAAAAATTTTAGGTTGACTGCCTATCTCATCAACAAATCTTTTATTTGACATCGAGAGTTCGCTTATAATCTTCTGCCTGTTAAGTTTATACATATGTGGGTGAGATTTAGTTTGGCTTCCAATAGTTATGCCATTATCTCTTAAAATACGTATTTCTTCCCAGCTCATATATCCAGGTGTATTATTGTCAATGACGTCTGTAGAAACAAATAATGTAAAAGGAATATTATGTTTTTTAAAAATTGGCCAAGCATAGTTAAAAACTGACGAATATGCGTCATCTATAGTAATTACAACAGATCTATCTTTGACTAACTTTTTATTATTTATGGCATCAAGAGCTTGTTCTATATTAATTACATTATATTTTGGTTTTAATAATTCATTTATATGCTTTAAAAACTGTTCTTTTTTAATATTTGTTGAAGGATATCTGTTTTCACCAAATCTATGATACATAATAAATGAAGCATAATTTGTCATTAAACCTTCTTTTTTGCTATTATCTTGTGCAAAAGATACACTAGTAATAACTAAAAGTATAAAAGCAAAAAAATAATACATGCATTCCTCAAATCTTTTTAATATTTAAAGTTCTAATTTATTCACTTTAATATATAGTAAAGACTTATAATACTAGATGTTTTTTGAAAATTTTAAAAAGTAACTCATGTTTATTTCTATAGAAAGTAGTTCGTCTGATTTATCAGTTGCTTTGTTAAGAAAAGAAATATTAATTGATAGACTTACTGTTCCTATTAAAAATGAATTGTCTGAAATAATTATTCCTACAATTAAAAATTTTTTGACGCACAATGGAATTACTTTTAAAGATATATCAACTTTAGTTATTGGATGTGGCCCAGGAAGTTTTACTGGTATCCGTGTGGTTGTGGCAGCAGCAAAAGGTATTCAGATTTCTAATGTTTATATGAAGGTAATTGGTATAAACTCTTTAGCAGCTCTAGCAATGTCGGCATTAGAAGAAGCAAGGGAGAAAAATTGTAGATATATCATTTCTTCAATAGATACAAAAAGGGGTGATATTTTTGCTCAGACATTTGAGGTAAATAACATAGTAAAATCAGAATTCCCTTTTTCTGCTATAAATGAAATTGAGATATTGGAAATACAATATTTAAAAAATTATTTATCAACTCACAAATTAATTACCAAAAATGTTTTATTTACAGGGCATAATTCAGAGTTATTGAAAAATAAAATTATTAATTTAAAAACATCAATTCAAGATAATCAAAATTCAAATGCTTTGTCAGCAGGAAAGCTAGCTTTACATTTTATAGATAAAAATATTGATTTTAAAAATACAGGAATAATTTTTAATAGCTTGAAACCAATCTATATTAGGCATCCAGAAATAAATTAATAGTGGAATAATGATTAGCATAAAGCCTATAAAAAAGAGTGATTATAATAAAATTTTAGTAATAGAACAAAATCTTTTTAAAAATCCTATGACACAGATAGAGTTAAATAATTTTTTTAGTCAAAGTGCCTTTAGAATTTGGAAAATAGAACAAGATAGAGTTTTAGGATATATGTCGTTTTATCAAGTAATAGATGAAATAGAGATAATAAGAATTGGTATTATAAAATCTTTTCAAAGAAGCAGTTACGGATCATTGTTAATTGATGAAATTAAAAAATTAGATGTAAAAAAAATTTTTTTAGAAGTATCAGTTCAAAATAAAGAAGCAATAAATTTTTATTTTAAGAATGGTTTTCAAAAAATTGGCATTAGAAAAGGATATTATGCAAACAATAAAAGCTATCGAACAGACGCATTAAGGTTGTGCGTTAAGCTTTAATAAAAATGAAACACTTAAAACTTATACTAGCAAAAAAAATATTTTATAGGTGCTAAAATGTTACTTAATAGGTTACGTGAAAATTTAGATTTCAGTCAGATCTATGGACGTCATTTAAATTTTTTTTTTAAAAGTAAATCCTTTCCATTAGAACCAACAATAAAAAACAAAATATTTCCAAAAATAGAACTTAGAGATTTTGTTATTAAATTAGCTGACAAGAAATCAGAGTTAAACAAAGCTCAAGCACTTAGATACTCGATATTTTATAAAGAAAAAAAAGCTAAATCAACTTTTCAAAAAAAAATTACGAGATTAGATTATGATAAAATTGACAAATTTGCTGACCATTTAATAGTAATAGATAAGAAGAGAAAAGGTAAAAAAAATAAAGTTGTAGGCACGTATAGATTAATACGTGGTGACATAGCCTCACGTTTTGGAGGATTTTATACATCATCAGAGTTTGACCTTACTAATATACTTAATTCATACAATCATAAACAAATATTAGAATTAGGAAGATCTTGTGTTCATAAGGATTATAGAAATGGAGCTATAATGAACTTGCTTTGGAAAGCGATTGCTGAATATATTAAATTGTACGACATAAAAGTATTATTAGGATGTGCAAGTTTTCAAGGAACAAATGTACAAAAACTATCAAAAGAATTATCTTATTTGAGAAGTAATTTTTCTCTACCAGACGAGATATCAGTCAAAAGTTTAGTCAATAGTAATTATCCGGTTTATAATAGAAATAATATTAATGAGAGTGGTTTAAGAATATTTGTTAAATTACCTCCGCTAATAAAAGGATATCTCAGAGTTGGTGGAAGAGTAAGTGATGGCTTTTTCATTGATTATGATTTCAACACAATAGACCTTTGTGTAGTTGTTGAAACAGACAATATCGATGAAAAATACAGAAATAAATATTTAAATTAATGTGATTGCGTATGACAGTTAAAAAAAACATATATTTTAATCCAATAAATAATTTATCATATTTAGATCATTTTATTTTTAATCTAAAGTTAATTATTTTTGTCTTATTTTCTTTTCCTCTAATATTTATAGCCCTAATTTTGGGAGAAATAATTCCCTTTTTTGGAAAATGGTTACCTGTAATTTTTCATAAATTACTTTTGTGGTTGTTATCGATAAATGTAGAATATGAGGGTAATTATCAAAGAGCAAAAGACTGTAATTTCTTTGTTAGTAATCACCTTTCTTATCTTGATATTCCAATATTAGGATCAATTTTTCCTCTTAGATTTGTTGCCAAATCTGAGGTACAGTTTTGGCCTGTTTTTGGATTTTTATCTAAACTAGCTAGAACAATTTTCATTAAAAGAAAACGATCAGATAGTGTTATCCAAAAAAGTAAAATTTTTGATCTTTTATCATCTGGAGATAAAGTTTGTATATTTCCTGAAGGCACTACATCAGATGGTAATAGGGTATTAGATTTTAAATCCAGCTCTTTTTCTGCATTAGAAAACCAGAATTTTTTAATTCAACCTGTAATTATATGCTACTCAGACTTAAATGGAATTCCCATAAATAGATGGTTAAGGCCGGTCATAGCTTGGTATGGAGATATGGATCTTAAACCACATATTTTAAAGTTGGTAACTTTAAGATCAATAAAAATAAAATTAATATTTATCGACCCTGTTTGTAGTAACCATTTTGCATCTAGAAAAAATTTAAGTAATTACTTAGAAGAAAAAATAAAATTTTTTTATTCGAGTTCTTTTTCAAAAACACTTGCAAGATAAGGACATTATATGTCAGTAATGACACATATTTTAAAGCGTATGGTTAATGAAAAAACTTTTTATTAAAACTCATGGTTGCCAGATGAATTTTTATGATTCTGAAAAAATGGTAGACCTTCTTAAACCTCATGGTTATCAAATAGATGAAAATCCTGAAAATGCTGACATAATAGTTATTAACACATGTCATATTCGTGAAAAAGCAGTTGAAAAAACATATTCTGAGCTTGGACGAATTAGAGATCAAGTCATGTTGAGAAAAGAAAAAACAGGGAAAAAAACTATTGTAGCTGTAGCAGGTTGTGTAGCACAAGCTCAGGGTAAAGAAATAATGAAGAGATCTCCCTGGGTAGACATTGTAGTTGGTCCTCAGTCATACCAAAATCTACCTGAACTAATAGCAAAAGTTGATCCTCTAACAAAAAACAATCATATCAATATAGAATTTCCAACTGTTCCAAAATTTGATCATTTAAAATCTATTGTAACTGAAAGAGGTCCATCAGCATTTTTAACTATTCAAGAGGGATGTGATAAATTCTGTGCTTTCTGCGTAGTTCCATATACTAGAGGAGCAGAATATTCGAGGCCAATAAAATCTATACTAGATGAAGCTAAAGAATTAATAGACAATGGGGTTAAAGAAATTACTTTATTAGGACAAAATGTTAATGCTTGGCATGCTGAATGGAAAGATAAGAAGGTATGGGGACTAGGGCGCCTTATAAAAGAATTATCTAAAATTAAAGAGCTTGAATTTATTAGATATACTACCTCTCATCCTCTTGATATGGATTTAGAACTTATTGAAGCCCATAGAGACGTAAGTAAATTGATGCCATACTTACATCTTCCTATTCAGTCTGGATCTGATAATATTCTTAGGTCAATGAATAGAAAACATACTGTGAAAGAATATATAAAAGTTATAGAAAAAGTTCGACATTATAATCCAAATATAGCTCTTTCTGGAGATTTTATAGTTGGGTTTCCTGGTGAAACTGATAAAGATCATCAAGCAACATTAGATTTAATAAAAGAAATAAAATATTCTCAAGCTTATTCTTTTAAATATTCTATAAGACCAGGAACACCAGCTGCTATTTCTCTCAATCAAGTTGATGAAGCATATAAAAAGTCAAGGTTAGAAGAAGTACAAAATATATTAAGAGATCAACAATTAGAATTTAATAAACAATCAATTAATTCAGGTTTAAAGATTTTAGTTTTAAAAAACGGCAAAAAACCCAATCAATACCTCGGAAGGTCACAATATAATCAATCAGTATATTTTAACTGTAATGAAAAAAATATAATTGGTTCAACTGTTAATATAAATGTCACACAAGCCTTTCAAAATAGTTTAACTGGTAACATAATAAATATTTAATAGACAGAAGGTGTAATTTAATTTGCAAAATATTAACAATAAAGAAGAAATTACCATTGATTTTCCAAATAATTCTTTGGTAGCCATTATTGTTGGGAATCATAATTTAAATTTAGCAAAATTAGAGAAGCTTTTAAATGTCAATATAAGCTTATTTGGTAACCAGTTTAATATTTTTGGTGAGCCGAAAAAAATTCAGATAACTAAAACTATTATTAATAATATTTATACAAAATTATCTAACGAAAAAATTAATAAATTAAACTTGAATTTTATGGAGTTTGAAACAGAGCTTCGAATGTTATCCGGTAAAAATAGTTCAAAGTTTGATTTAAATGATCATCAAGTTACTAATCAAGACAAGTTAGTCACTTGGAAAAAAAATATTTTTCCTAAAAGCATTGGTCAGAAAAATTACTTTAATGCTTTAAATAAATATGAACTTGTTTTTGGACTTGGTCCTGCAGGAACTGGAAAATCATATTTGGCTGTCGCTAAAGGTATTGATATGTTAAAAAAAGGACTTGTAGAAAAAATTATTTTAACAAGGCCTGCGGTAGAGGCTGGAGAAAGATTAGGGTTTTTGCCAGGTGATATGAAAGAAAAAATTGATCCTTATTTAAGACCTATATATGACGCTCTTTATGAAATGATGCCATCTGACCGGGTTGAAAAAAAAATACAGTCTGGAGAAATAGAAATTGCCCCTTTAGCATTTATGCGAGGTAGAACTTTTACAAATTCTTATGTGATAGTTGATGAAGCTCAAAATACAACTTCAGTACAAATGAAAATGGTTTTAACTCGTATTGGTGAAGGTTCGAGAATGGTAATAAATGGCGACCTAAGTCAAGTCGATTTACCAAAAGGTCAAATGTCGGGCTTAAAAGAATGCCAAGAAATACTTAATAAAATAAAGGATATTAAGATAATATGTTTAGAAGCTAGCGATGTTATTAGACATCCTATAGTTGCAAAAATTATAAAAGCTTATGATAATATTAACAAAGATTTACAATAATCAAAAATTATGAATAAGTTTAATCAAGACTACTATAAAATTTGGAAAAGTGACTTTTATACCATTGAGGCTAATATTGATAGATCATTATGGGAAAATAAGTTTATAAAGAGTTTTGAAAAGAGATTAAACAAAATTATATTAGTAATTTTTGAAAACTCGAAAAACACACTTTTAGTAAATAATATTTTAATTTCATTATTATTTACTGGAGATAAGAAAGTTGCTGAATTAAATAATTATTATAGAAAAATCCATAAATCTACAAATGTATTGTCATTTCCTTCCAAAGAAATTAACAATAGCAATGAAATATTTTTAGGTGATATTGTGTTTTCAAGTCAAACTATTTTAGAAGAAGCTAAAAGAGATAATAAAAACTTAGAAGATCATTTAATACATCTTTTCATTCATGGTGTATTACATTTACTTGGTTATGACCATGAAAAAGAACATGACGCACACATAATGGAAAGTTTAGAAATAAAAATTTTAAAAAATTTAAAAATAGATAATCCTTATAATTAAATTTTAACTAAATAATAGTAAAAATTAGTAGGTTAATGAAAATAAAAATACCAAAGTTTTTAAAACATTCAAATCATGAAAAAAAACAACTTGATGAAGAGTTAGAGCAATTTGTTGCAAAAAGAATTAATGATGATGATTCAAATGGTAAAACTTTAAGTCATGAAAATGAATTATTAAAAAATTTAGCTGGATTGAGAGGCATCAATGCCTCTGATGTAATGATACCAAGAGTAGATATTGTTTCAGTAGCTATGTCTGATGATTTTAATGAGATAGTTAAACAATTAATCAAGACTAATCACAGCAGAGTTCCAGTTAGGAACGAAAGTTTAGATGATATTGTTGGTATTCTTCATATAAAAGATGTTTTAGCAAACTTATTTTTACAAGAAAAAAAAGATATAAAATCACTGTTAAGAAAACCCATATTTGTGTCTCCCTCCATAAGTTTGTTAGATCTTCTATATGAGATGAGAGTCAAAAGAAGGCATTTGGCCCTTGTTGTTGATGAATATGGTGGTATTGATGGTCTTGTAACGATTGAAGATTTAGTTGAAGAATTAGTTGGGGATATAGAAGATGAGCATGATCTATCCACAGAATGCCGATTAGAAAAAATGCAGGATGGATCCATAGTTTTAGAAGCAAGAATTACAATTGATTTAATCGAAGATCTATTATCATCAATTAGAAAAGAAGATTTAAATGAAGAAATTGAAACTCTCGGAGGTTTTATAATAAGCATAGCTGGAAGAGTTCCTGTTAAAGGAGAAGTTATAAAATATTCCCCATCAGGGTTAAAGTTTGAAATATTGGAGGCTGATCCTAGAAAGGTCATTTTAGTTAAATTAAGAGGATTAAATAAATTATTGCGTTTTGACGAACCAAAATAATTAAATAGCTTTATGAATAAATTATATAAATCAACTATAGCACTATACATATTTAATTTTTTTGTTGGTGCAATAGCAACGTTCTCCATTACCCCAACCTCTTTTTTTCCATTAATCTTTATTTTAGGTTTTGGTATTTATTCTATTAGCTTATTACCTTCATTAAAAAAAATATTTATAGCATCTTGGTTTCTAGGTTTTGGATGGTTTTCATTTGGGCTATATTGGATTGGTTCAGCATTTCTTGTGGCCGACACATATCACATGTACCTTATGCCTTTATCTATTATAATTTTACCTAGTATATTAGCCGCTTTTTGGGCTTTAGCATTTATTTTTGGTAAATTATTAACTCCAAAAACTTCATCTCCTATTTTATTAATTGTTATTAATTTGGCCTTAATTGAATATTGTAGAGCAAATATGTTTACTGGTTTTCCCTGGTTAATGCCTTCCATATCACTTGCATCTAATCAATATATTTTACAAACTTTATCTTATGTTGGAAGTTTTTCAGGAAATTTAGTTGTTTTAACATTAAGTATTTTACCAATAATTTTGTTTTTACATATGCCTAACAAAAAGTTAATTTTTTCATTACTTTTTATTCCTATTTTTATTTTATTTATTTGCGCCTTTATCAGGTTCTTTAATAAAGAACCATTAGTTGCGAATGAGAACAAAACGATAGTTCTTGTCCAGCCTAATATAAAACAAAAGGATAAATGGAATATAAAAAGAAGGAAAGATCATATTCAAAAACTTATAAAATTATCATTTGAAAAAGAACATAATTTTAAAAATAAATATAAAATTATTATTTGGCCTGAAACAAGTTTTGAAGGTTTTATCCCTGATGAACTAAATTTATTGTCAAGTATTAGCCAAAAAATTATAAAAAATAAAAATACAACCTTAATTGTTGGTTTATTAAGTCATGAAAATAGAAAATTATTTAATTCATTAATCTTTGTAAATGGAACTGGAAAAATAGATTATAAATACGATAAAATTCATTTAGTACCTTTTGGAGAATATGTTCCTTTTAGGAATAAGCTAAAAAAAATTGCTAATTTTTTAAGTCCAAGGGACTTTTCAACTGGAGTAACAAAAGAAAATATAAACCTTAAAGGTTTTGGAGAAATTATTACTCTAATATGTTATGAAATTTTATTTTCAAACGAGGTAAGTAGAAGGATATCGGAGAATACCAACCTGCTTATAAATATTACAAATGACGCCTGGTTTGGTAATACAGTTGGACCTCATCAGCATTTGGCACTAGCTAAGATTAGAGCAGTAGAGACAGGTTTACCATTAGTTAGAGTGGCTAATACTGGAATATCAGCATTTATTTCGCCTTATGGAGAAGAAATTGTAAAAATTTCTATTGATAAAGAGGGCGTTAGGGAAGCAAATTTAACTCCACCTTTGGATCAAACTTTATATAAAAACTTTGGAGATTTAATTTTTGCTATTTCCATTTTATATTTTTTGTCTATAAGTTGTTATATATTTTATAATCAAAGAAAGAGAAAATATGTTAAGTGATTATTTTTTTACATCTGAATCTGTCTCTGAAGGCCATCCTGACAAGATTTGTGATAGAATATCTGACACTGTTGTTGACTTGATGATAGAAAAATACCCTGAGGCCAGGGTTGCTTGTGAAACGATGGTTTCAACTAACAGAACAATTATTGCAGGAGAGTATAGGCTTCCAAATGGAATGGAAATAAGTAATGATGAAATTGAAAGACATGTCAGAAAAGCTGTGCAAGACATAGGTTATGAGCAAGAAAACTTTCATTGGGAACAAATGCATTTTGAATGCCATCTTCATTCTCAATCAGCAGATATTGCATTAGGAGTAGATCAATTAGGCAACAAAGATGAAGGGGCTGGTGATCAAGGTTTGATGTTTGGATTTGCCTGTGACGAAACAGAAGATTTGATGCCTGCAGCAATTTATTATTCTCATAAAATTTTGAAAGAAATGTCTATTTTAAGAAAGACTGATAGAAATAGTTTTCTTCTTCCTGATAGTAAATCTCAAATTACACTTCAATATCAAAATGATAAACCAATTAAAGCAAGCTCTATAGTAGTGTCTACACAACATGTAAAAGGTTGTTCACAAGAAGACATAAAATACTTAGTTAGAGATGTTGTTAAAAAGGTTTTGCCTGACGGTTGGATGTGTCCAGAAGATGAGTTCTATGTAAATCCAACTGGTATTTTTGAAATTGGTGGTCCAGATGGCGATGCAGGTTTAACGGGTAGAAAAATCATAGTTGATACTTATGGCGGAGCGGCACCTCACGGTGGAGGAGCTTTTTCAGGAAAGGACCCTACAAAAGTTGATAGATCAGCTGCTTATTTGACTAGGTATTTAGCGAAGAACGTTGTTGCAGCAAAGCTGGCAAGCAAATGTACTATACAAATTGCTTACGCAATAGGAATTTCAAAGCCACTTTCATTATATGTCAACACAGATGGTACAGGAATTATAGAAGATAACAAAATAGCTAAAATTCTCAATAATTTAGTAGATATGTCACCTAGAGGAATAAGAGAGCATCTTCGATTAAATCAACCAATTTATGTACCAACTTCTGCGTATGGACATTTTGGAAGAAATCCGAATGAAGGTGTAGAGGGATCATTTAGTTGGGAAAAAACTGATCTAGTTAATGATATTATTAAAGAATCTGGTATTTAATTGATTTTCAATGAATCAAAAAAATTAATTAGGTTTTATGGAAGAAGAAAAGGTAGAAGTCTCTCAGAAATGAATCAACTTGCACTTCAAGAAGGTGCAAAGTATCTTATTAAAAATTATGATTTTTCTTCAACTCCAAAATTAATCTTAGAAGATTTAGTTGAATTTAAACCAACACAAATAGTTCTTGAAATTGGATTTGGAAGTGGAGAGAACCTTCTTAAATCTGCTAAAATGAATCCTGATGTTTTGTACTTAGGAGCAGATCCTTTTTTAAATACTAATGCTAAATGTATTAAGGCAATACTTAATTATAATATAAAAAATATAATGATATGGCCTGATGATATAAGAAAAATTATTGAATTTTTTCCTTCAAATATATTTTCTGAGATTAAAATTTTATTTCCAGATCCTTGGCCAAAATTTAAACACAAAAATAGAAGATTAATTCAAGATAACTTCCTAATTTCTCTTTATAATGTTTTAAAAACAAATGGTATTATCACTCTTGCAACTGATCATTTTATTATGAAGAGTTGGATACTAGAGATTTTTCAAAATAATTCAGGATTTCAATGGACAGCTGAAACAGCGGATGATTGGAGAATTAAGCCGATTCATTATGTTGCAACAAAATATGAACAAAAGGCTATAAATGAGAATAGAGATCCTCATTGGTTTATTTTTAAAAAAATTTTAGGATGAACTAACTACACTTATCCAAAGTTATTGATTTTTTATTAAATTAAAATTATAATGAATTAATGAGCTTTTTAGCTCATTTTTTTTTATTTTGACGAGTTAAAAGTTAAATGATTGAAAATAATATTAAGGACTTATTGTTTACAAGATTGAAAATTTTGGGCTATCACCTCATTCGTGTTAAAATAATTAACGCAAGTGGGAAAAAAACATTGCAGATTATGGCCGAGAGAATTAAAGATAGGGAAATGGATATTAAGGATTGTACTTTTTTGAGTAAGCAAATATCCTCGTATTTAGAAGTTGATGACCCAATAAGTTCGAGTTACATATTAGAGGTTTCATCAGGAGGCTTAGATAGGCCTTTAACAATATTAGATGATTACAAGTGGCTTAAAGGAAATAAAGTTAAAATAATATTGAAAGAACCTTTCATGAGTAAAAAAAGTCATATTGGTTTCTTAAGGGGTGTTGACGAAAAAAATTTAATAATTCTAAAAACCGACGACTTTGAAATGAATATTGATTTCTCAGAAATTGACAAGGCGAATGTTGATATTAACTGGGCTATTGAGAACAAGCAAATTAACTAATTTATAAATATATAAGGAAATGAAATGGAATTAAAATCCATCCCTAGATTAGAACTTATTCAAGTTGCTGAATCCGTGTCTAGAGAAAGATCTATAGATAAAGAAGAAGTTATTTTGGCAATGGAAGAAGCTATTCAAAAAGCAGCAAGGTCTAAATATGGCTTGGAAAGAGATATTAGGGCAAATATAGATAGAAAAAACGGTTCGATAAATATTGCTCAATTCACAGAAGTAGTTGAAATTATTGAAAATCAATTAACACAAATGACTTTTGATGAAGCACAAAGGAGAAAACTAACACTTCAAATTGGAGATTTTTACAAAGAAGCCCTTCCTCCAATAGATTTTGGTCGAATTGCTGCACAAACAGCTAAACAAGTTATTTCCCAAAAAGTTAGAGAAGCTGAACGCGAAAGACAATTTCATGAATATAAAGATCGAATAGGTGAAATAGTAGTTGGAACCATCAAACGAGTTGAAAACCACTCAGTAACAATTGACCTAGGTAGGGGTGAAGCAATAATAAAACGGGATCAAATGATTCCAAGAGAGCAACTAAGGCCTGGAGATAGATTAAGATCTTTTATAGTGGACGTCACCCAAGAAACTAGGGGACCCCAAATATTTTTATCAAGATCTTCTAATGATTTTTTAGCAGCTTTATTCACACAAGAAGTTCCTGAAATATATGATGGCATTATAGTCGTTAAAAGTGTTGCAAGAGAACCAGGTAGTAGGGCAAAAATATCTGTATTTTCAAATGATCCAAGTATTGATCCCGTTGGTGCGTGCGTTGGTATGAGAGGTTCTAGAGTACAAGCGGTTGTCAGTGAGTTGCAAGGTGAAAAAATTGAAATAATTCCTTGGTCTGACGACCCTGTGACTTTAGTTATTAATGCTCTAGCTCCAGCTGTTCCTGCAAAAGTTGTTATGGACGAAGATGCAGGTAGAATGGAAGTTGTTGTGCCTGATGATCAACTTTCATTAGCTATTGGCAGAAGAGGTCAGAATGTAAGATTAGCTTCACAATTAACCGGTTGGTATGTAGACATACTTACAGAAGCAGAAGAATCAGAAAAAAGACAAGTTGAATTTACTGAAAGAACAAAAATTTTTATTGACGCTCTTGATATTGATGACGTTATTGCTCACCTCATGGTCAGTGAAGGTTTTGTTACAATACCTGATATAGCTGATGCATCATTAGATGAATTAACCAATATAGAAGGCTTTGATGAGGATTTAGCTTCAGAACTTAGCAATAGAGCAAAAAACTTTGTCAAACTTGATAATGAGCGAGTTGAAAAATCAATAAAGAAATTAAAAGTAAAAAAAGATTTATATGATTTTGCTGACCTAACTAAACAAAATATTTTAACTTTAGCTGAAAATGGAATTATAACATTAGATGACCTAGCAGAATTAGATAGTGAAGAATTGTTTAATATTTTAGGTAAGGACGTTTTTGCAAACGAAGATGATGCTGGTTCAATAATTATGAAAGCACGAGAACATTGGTTTTCAGAAATAGATTCAGAAAAATAATTTACCAACTGAATGAGTTAAGGGATTAATACTATGGAAGACAAATCAAGTGGCGAAAGAAAAAAATTAAGCCTTTCTTCAGGAGGTAAATTAACTTTAAAAAATCCTATTCCATCTTCTAAACTGCCTAGCAGTGTTACAACCAACGCCAGATCAGGAAGAAGCACTGTTCAAGTTGAAGTCAAAAGAACAAAAAGACCAGTTAATAGAACATCTTTAAATGATATATCTACCCAAACACCTAATTCAGAAACAAGATCTGGTTTAAGCGCTAAAGAAATTCATTCTAGAAGTAAAATGTTACAAGAAGGTCTTGCGAAGACTGCAGCTGAAGCTGAAACTATAGCTATAGAAAAAATTGAAAAAACTAAAATTGAAGAAGCTCGTATCGCTGCTAATGCTCAAGAAGCAGCTAAAGCAGCATCTAGTTTAGCTCCTAAAGATAAAGTATTAGCAAGAAGAAAAGCAGAGACAAATGAAATTTTAGAAATAAAAAAAATTGAGGATGAACAAAAGCAAGCCCAAATAGAAGTTAAAAAAGCTGAAGAAGCCGCTTTACAGGCTGAAAGAGATAGACAAAAATTAGCAGACGACGAAACAGTTCCAAATAATACCAAAGTATGGACAGCAAATAAAACTCAAGATAGGGAATCTTACAAAGAGAATGTTAAAAAGACTGTCTGGAATAGAGGAGGTATAGAGAAAAGACAAGGTAAAATTACTATTGCTCGAGCATTAGACTCTGAAAACGTAAGAGTTAGATCTCTTGCATCAATTAAAAGAAGGCGTGAAAAAGCAAGAATGCAAGCAGACCAAACGCCAGCTGTAAAACAATTTAGAGAGGTTATAATACCTGATACGATAACTGTTTCTGAACTAGCAAATAGAATGACTGAAAGAACAGCGGACATTGTTAGAGAATTAATGAAAAACGGAATTATGGCTACAGCAACTGAAGTAATTGATGGAGAGACAGCGGAATTAATTACAACAGAATTTGGACACAAACCAAAAAGAGTGTCGGAATCAGATGTTGAATTAGATTTAACTATTCAAGAAGATAATCCAGAAAATTTAACCTCTCGGCCTCCTATAGTTACAATAATGGGTCATGTTGATCATGGAAAAACATCTTTATTGGATGCTTTAAGACAAACTAAGGTAGCTGATGGAGAAGCTGGTGGAATAACCCAACATATAGGTGCTTATCAAATAACGAGTAAATCAAATCTAAAAATTTCTTTTATTGATACCCCTGGACACGAAGCGTTCACTGAAATGAGAGCAAGAGGCGCTAATGTTACTGATATTGTTATTTTAGTTGTTGCTGCAGATGATGGAATCAAACCACAAACTGTAGAAGCAATTAAACATGCCAAAGCTGCATCGTGTCCTATAATTGTTGCGGTAAATAAGTGTGACAAACCTGAAGCCAATCCTCAAAAAGTAAGAACAGAATTACTACAACACGAATTGATCCCAGAGGAAATGGGTGGTGATATTCAGTGTATTGATGTTTCTGCTAAAACTAAATTGGGTCTGGATAATTTAATAGATGCCCTAGAATTGCAAGCAGAATTAATGGAATTAAAAAGTGACGCTACTATTAATGCTAATGGCGTTGTTATAGAATCAAAAGTGGAAAAGGGTAAAGGATCAGTTATTACAATGTTGGTAAAGTCTGGTACACTTAATGTTGGTGACATAATAGTAGTTGGCAGTGAATCAGGAAAGGTTAGGGCTTTATTAGATGATAGTGGAAAAAGGGTTCATAAAGCTGGTCCTTCAACTCCAGTAGAAGTTTTAGGCTTGTCTGGAACACCAAATGCTGGTGATTTAGCCCATGTTGTAGAAACCGAGTCTAGAGCACGAGAAATTGCTGAGTATCGATCAAGAAAATCTAAAGAAAAAGAAGCTACATTAACTGCAAGAGGATCTGTAGAACAAATGTTAGCAAACATTCAAGCAGGGGAGTCTTCAGAATTACCAGTTATTATAAAGTCAGATGTTCATGGATCTCTGGAAGCTATAAAAGTTGCTTTAGATAAATTAGGAAATTCATTAGTTAAGGTTAGAGTGTTATCTGGAGCAGTTGGAGCAATTAGTGAATCAGATATATCATTAGCTGCTGCATCTTCTGCCTTGGTATTTGCGTTTAATGTTAGGGCAGTTCCACAGGCTAGAGATTTAGCAAGAAGAGATAACGTAGAGATAAGATACCATTCAATCATTTATGAATTAATTGAAGATACAAAATTAGCACTTACAGGCATGTTAGATCCTGACATGCAAGAAACTTTCATAGGATACAGTGAAATTAAAAAAGTTTTTTCAGTGTCCAAAATAGGTAAAATTGCTGGTTGTTTCGTTACTGAAGGAATAGTGAAAAGAGGATGTAGTTTTAGACTTTTAAGAGATAACACAGTAATTCATCAAGGAATGCTTAAAACATTAAGGAGATTTAAGGACGAAGTAAAAGAGGTTCGTGAAGGCAGCGAATGTGGAATGGGGTTTGAAAATTATAATGACATTCAAGAAGGTGACGTCCTGGAATGTTTTGAAGTAAAAGAGGTAGCAAGAAGTTTAGATTCGGTTGATAAGAAAGCTGGTTAATTATATTATGAAAAATAATTTTGATTATAAACCTAGCAAGAAAAAAAAAGACAATACAATAAAGTCTCAAAGGCAGTTAAAGGTTGGTGAAGAATTGAGACATTTAATATCTAATGCATTGCACCGTGAAACATTTTATGACCAAATACTAGAGGTTAATAATATTACAATAACTGAAGTCGATGTCAGTTCTGATTTAAAAAATGCAAAGGTGTATGTAATGCCTTTAGGTGGGAAACAAAAACTTGAAGTGATTGAAAGCTTAAATAAAGTGAAAAATCATATTAAAAAATTAATTTCAAGTGGCATTACCTTAAGACAAATTCCAAAAATTAATTTTATAATTGATAATTCTTTTGAATATGCCAAACATATAGATCAAATTTTACACAAAATTAAAAATTAATTTTAAATATTATATATGTGAGGGCTATTATTAAAAAAAATATTAATGGTTGGATCATAGTTGACAAACAAACTGGTATTACATCTAGGCAAGTTGTAACTAAAATTTCTAAAATATTAAACCTTAAAAAGGTTGGTCACGGTGGGACACTTGACCCTTTAGCAACTGGTATTTTACCAATTGCTATTGGAGAAGCAACAAAAGTTATATCGCTTGTTCAAAGCAAAGAGAAAAAATATGCTTTCATAATCAAGTGGGGTGAGTCAACAGAAACAGATGATGCAGAAGGTAAGATTTTAGAGATATCAAAAGCTAGGCCTACACATAAAGAGATAACAAGCATTCTTAATTGTTTTATTGGTAATGTTTTTCAAAAACCACCACTCTATTCTGCAATTAAAATTAATGGACAACGTTCTTATAAATTGGCCCGACAAAAAATTGAAATAGAACATAAACTGAGAAAAATAAAAGTTTACAATTTGACTTTAAAAAAAATTATTGATGTTAATTCAGCGGAATTTGAAGTTACATGTGGTAAAGGTACATATGTTAGATCATTAGCTAGAGATATAGCAGAAAAACTTAATACAAAAGGACATATAGTGAGTCTAAGAAGGTTGTCAGTTGGTCCTTTTGATGAAAAAGATACGATTTTTATAGATTTTTCTAAAGAAATAATACATAGTCGGTCGGTTTTAGATAAATTATCACCAATAGAAACTGTGCTAGACGACATCCCGGCATTAGTTTTAAACGAAAAAGAAGCGAGGCAAGTTAAACAAGGTCAAAAAATCAATTTTGAATCATTGCAATTTATAAAAAATTTTGAACTAAAGTATCCTAATTATAATGCATTTGAAAAAGTTTGTGCTATTTGTAACAAAAAGTTAATAGCTCTTATAAAAATTGAAGATGGAAAAGTTAAGCCTGCTCGTGTAATAAATTTTTAATAGAAAGGAAGTTACGATGTCGATTGAAAAAGACAAAACAATTGAAATTATTAAAGACTTTGGTAGCAATGAAACCGACTCAGGTTCTGCAGACGTGCAAGTTGCAATTTTGACTGAAAGAATAAAAAACCTCACAGAGCATTTAAAAACACATAAAAAAGATTTTGGATCTCGTCGTGGACTGCTTAGTATGGTTGGTCAAAGAAGAAATTTATTAAAATACATAAAAAATAAAAATGAAAATCGTTATTCAGATTTAATTAAAAAGCTAGGTTTACGAAGATAAATTCGTTAAATACAGTTAGTTTATTATAGCTGAAGTAATTGGCATCAAGGTTTTAGCAGTTAGAGGAAAGTATTATGTTTGAAGTTTATAGAAAAGAAATTATTTGGGGTGGTAGAACCTTAACGTTTGAAACAGGAAAAATTGCTAGACAAGCAGATGGAGCTGTGATGGTTTCTTACGGTGGAACTACAGTTTTATGCACAGCAGTTGGTGCTTCATCAGCAAAACCTGGAATAGATTTTTTTCCCTTAACTGTAAACTACCAAGAAAAAACATTTGCTGCTGGAAGGATCCCTGGAGGTTTCTTTAAAAGAGAAGGAAGACCATCAGAAAAAGAAACATTAGTTTCAAGATTAATAGATAGACCAATTAGGCCACTCTTCCATAAAAACTATAAAAACGAAACTCAAGTTATTGTAACTGTATTAGCTCATGATATGGAAAATGATCCTGATATTGTCGCTTTAATAGGAGCATCGGCTGCTTTAACAATATCAGGCTTACCTTTTATGGGACCAATAGGAGCTTGTAGGATTGGTTGGGATGGAAACAATTATATTTTAAATCCCACTGTTGAGCAAATGCAAAGTGCAAATCTAGACTTGGTTGTTGCAGGTACTAACGAAGGCGTTTTAATGGTTGAATCTGAGGCATCAGAGTTGTCAGAAGAAATCATGTTAGGAGCAGTAGATTTTGGTCATAAAGAAATGGAAGATGTTATAAAAGCAATTATTGACTTGGCTGAAGTTGCTGCAAAGGAACCTCGTCCATTACCGGCAGAACCTAATGAAAAAGACGATTATTTAAAAATTATTAAACCATTTAAGAAAAAGTTTGAAAAAGCTTATAAAGAGATGGATAAGTCAAAGCGTTCAAAAATGCTATCTGAAATCAGAGGTGAAATTTTAGTAGAATTTGGTGATAACCCAAATACATCATTAGCTTCTTCATTAACAAAAGAGGCTGAAGCTGAAATTGTAAGAGGAAATATTTTAAAAACTAAAAAAAGAATTGATGGAAGAGACACAAAAACTGTAAGACCAATTGTTGCAGAAGTAGGTACTTTACCTAGATCACATGGTTCTTCTCTTTTTACTAGAGGTGAAACTCAAACATTAGTCGTAGCGACTTTAGGAACAGGTCAAGATGAGCAGATAATTGATGCTTTGGAAGGTGAATACCGATCCAAATTTATGTTACATTATAATTTTCCTCCTTATTCTGTTGGTGAAGCTGGAAGGGTTGGTTCTCCAGGAAGAAGAGAAGTTGGTCATGGAAAACTGGCGTGGAGGGCGGTTAACCCGTTGTTACCTTCTGGCGAAGATTTTCCTTATACGGTCAGAGTTGTTTCAGAAGTCACAGAATCTAATGGTTCTTCTTCTATGGCTAGTGTCTGTGGCACTTCATTAGCTTTGATGGATGCAGGTGTTCCCATAAAAAAGCCAGTTGCAGGAATAGCTATGGGATTGATAAAAGAGAAAAAGGATTTTTCTGTTCTATCTGATATATTAGGTGACGAAGATCATTTAGGTGATATGGATTTTAAAGTTGCAGGTACTGAAGATGGAATAACAAGTCTTCAAATGGATATTAAAATCACATCAATAACTAAAGAAATTATGAAAATAGCATTAGATCAAGCTAAAGATGGTAGAATTCATATTTTAAATGAAATGGCAAAAGCTATAGGTTCATCTAGAGAAACTTTAGCCGACACTGCTCCAAAGATAACAACAATGAAAATAAAATTAGAGAAAATTCGTGATGTTATTGGACCTGGTGGAAAAATGATTAGAGAGATATGTGAATCAACTGGAGCTAAAGTAGATATAGAAGATGACGGTACCATTAAAATAGCTGCATCTGATACAGAGTCTTCACTAGCAGCGCAGAAGAAAATAAATGATATTGTTGCTGAAGCTGAGTTAGGTGTAATATATAATGGTAAAGTAGTAAAAACTGTAGATTTTGGTGCTTTCGTAAATTTTCTTGGTACTAAAGATGGGTTAGTCCATATTTCTGAATTACAAAATGCTAGAACAGAAAAAACAACTGACATATGTAAAGAAGGTGATAGTGTTAAGGTAAAAGTTATCGGTTTTGATGATAGAGGTAAAGTAAAGTTGTCTATGAAACGTGTTAACCAAGAGACCGGTGAAAACATAGAAGAAAAAAAAGAAGATTAGTTAAAAAATAGTTTAATAGGATTTTTATGAATAATGTAGTCGTTAAAACTGAATGGGTAAAATCTTGGTCTGAAAATGGAGTAGGATGGGTTCAATTAAATCATGAAAACAAACTTAACCCATTGTCAGCTGGTTTTATTTTAGCAATAAAAGAAGCTGCTGAAAAATTTGATAGAGATACAAGTATAGGATGCATAGTTTTAACTGGATCAGATAAAGCTTTCGCAGCAGGAGCAGATCTAAAAGAAATGGTGAAACTTAATTACTCTTCTGTTTCAGAATCAAGGTATATTGAGAATGGCTGGCTTGATATCCCAAAGATTCAAACACCAATAATTGCTGGTGTTAAAGGATATGCACTCGGCGGTGGTTGTGAGTTAGCTATGATGTGTGACATTATAATAGCTTCAGAGAATGCAAAATTTGGACAACCTGAAATAAATATTGGCGCTATACCTGGTGCAGGTGGAACACAAAGATTAACTAGATCAATTGGAAAATCAAAAGCTATGTTAGCAGTTCTTACTGGTGACATGATTTCAGCAAATGATGCTGAAAATTGTGGTTTAGTAGCAAAGGTGTTTAAAGATAATGAATATGAAATTGCTCTTAAAGAAATAGCAATAAAAATTGCTAGCCAATCAAAGCCCTTAGCTAAATTAGCTAAACAAGCGGTTAATGTTGCTTATGAGACAACCTTAGAGGAAGGTGTTCGTTCAGAAAGATCTTTATTTTATTCCACTTTTGCACTTGAGGACCATGTGGAGGGAATGGAAGCTTTTTCTGAGAAAAGAAAGCCTAACTGGAAAAATAAATAAGTCTTATTATTATTCTAAGTCTTCTGACTTTGGAATTGCAACACTATGTAAGCCGCCATCGACGTGATGTATGTTTCCAGTGACACCTGAAGATAATTCTGACAATAAGTACAAAGATGAATTTCCAATTTCCTCTAATTCAGGGTTAAAATTAAGTGGAGCAACATTTTCTGAATACCTGTAAACGTGTCTTGCTCCCGATATAGCTGCGCCAGCAAGAGTTTTTACTGGACCTGCGGATATTGCGTTAACTCTGATATTACTTTTGCCTAAATCCATTGCTAAATATTTTATAGATGCTTCTAGAGCTGATTTTGCCACGCCCATTACATTATAATTTGGTGTTGTTCTTTCTGCACCTAGATAAGAAAGTGTTAATAAACTTCCACCATCTTTTGCCATAAGAGGAAACGCTGATTTTGCTGTTCTCGTGAAACTAAAAGCTGATATATCAAGTGAGTTTAAAAAATTTTCTCTACTACAATTAACATATTTTCCTTTTAATTCTTCTTTATCTGAGTAAGCTAAAGCATGTACTACAAAATCTATATTATTCCAGGTTTTTGAAATTTTTTTGAACAAATGTTCTATTGAATTTTCATCATTTTTATCTTCAGAAACGTCGCATTCAAAACACATATTAGACTTTATAGAGTCCATTAACGGAACCAGTCTTTTTTTAAACCCTTCATTTTGATAAGTGAAAGCTATTTTAGCACCTTGTTGAGCTAATATGTTTGCTATACCCCAAGCAATGGAGCGTTCGTTTGCTACACCCATCACTATTCCTTTTTTACCCTTCATTATTGACATTTTTATTTCTCTCTAATTAAACTTTGATAAAGCAAGGCATGCGTTTGTTCCCCCAAACCCAAAAGAATTTGAAAGTGCTAAGTTAATATCTATATTTTGAATAGTTTTTCTTGGTATTTCAATTGAACCTATATCAGGGTCATCGTTTTGAATATTTGAGGAACCAGAAATAAAATTATTATTCATCATTATTAGTGTATATATTGCTTCTTGAACTCCAGTGGCTCCTAATGAGTGCCCAGTTAGTGATTTCGTGCTGGTTAACTTAGGTAGGTTTTGATATTCTTTAAAAACTTCTTTTACAGCATGCAACTCTTGCATATCACCTACTGGCGTGCTTGTTCCGTGGGCATTAATATAATCTACTTTTTGATTAGTATTCAATAGTGCCTCTTTCATGCATCTTATTGCACCTTCTCCACTAGGTGCAACCATATCATGTCCATCAGAGTTTGCACAATGACCAGCAATTTCTCCATAGATTTTAGCTCCTCGTGCCTTTGCATGTTCAAGCTCTTCTAAAACTAGCATGCCTCCACCACCAGCGATAACAAAGCCATCTCTGTTGATATCATAAGGTCTTGAAGCTAACTCAGGTGTATCATTATATTTACTAGACATTGCACCCATTGCATCAAATAGAACAGATAAAGTCCAATCTAACTCTTCTCCACCACCTGCAAAAACAATATTTTGATTTCCATATTTAATTTGGTCTGCACCTATTCCAATACAGTGTGCTGATGTAGAACACGCAGAGGTAATTGAAAAGTTAACACCTTTAATTTTGAAAAACGTGGCAATACATGCTGATACTGATGAACTCATGCATCTTGGGACCATAAAAGGACCAACTCTTTTAGGACCTTTTTCTCTGGCTATATCAAATGATTGAAGTAGGTTAACAGTACTTGGTCCGCCAGACCCAGCTATAAGTCCTGTTTTAGGGTTAGACACTTCTTCAGGAGACAGACCAGCATCTTTAATAGCTTGTTCCATTGCAAGAACGGAGTAAGCTGCACCAGCACCCATAAACCTTAGTTGTTTTTTGTCTACATGATCTTCTAAGTTAAGCTTTACTTCTCCGTGAATCTGACTTCTGAATCCCATTTCTTTGTAAGTAGGAGCATGAACGATACCTGATTTCTGATTAATTAAAGAATCTTTAACTTCATCTATATTGTTGCCGATAGAGCTAACAATACCCATTCCAGTGATAACTACTCTTTTTGTATTCATGATATTAAATCCTACTTTTATGTTTTAATTTAATCTTGAAAAAGTCCGACCCTAATATCAGATGCCTCAAAAACAGTTTTGTCATCGCAAATAACTCTACCATCTGCAATACCTAATATTAGTTTCCTCATAATAATTCGTTTGAAATCGAGTAAATACTCAATTTTTTTTGCACTTGGTAAAATTTGCCCAGAAAATTTAACCTCTCCTACAGAGATTGCTCTTCCTTTTCCTCTTCCACCCATATTACCTAAAGAAAACCCGAGAAGCTGCCATAATGCATCCATACCTAAGCAACCAGGCATTACAGGATCATTTTCAAAATGACATTCAAAAAACCATTTGTCAGGAGTGATATTAAAGAGTGCGTGAGCTGATCCTTTATTATAAGCACCACCAGTTTCAGTTATGCTTGTGATTTCGTCGAACATTAACATTGGGGGGAGTGGCAATTTTGGAAAATTTAACCCTGCTAGTCTACCCTTAGCACAGTCAATTAACTCTTCATAGTCAAATGAATTTTTAAATAAAGACAAAATATAAATCCTAAAAAATTTTTTATAAATTACTCATACATTATGACTTATTTATGATAAATAAAACTTATTTTCTAAATTATTTTAGTAAAGCTCCCCAAACAGATTTTTTTTTGATCCATCCTGAGTGAGTTTTTTCTTTAACAATTTCTATTTTACACCATTTTAGATCACATCTTATAATATTTACTATTAGCTTAGGTAGCAGTTTTGCTTTTGTTCTACTCTTGTCTGTGGGTGTTTTTTTTAATAAAATAGTGTCTAAAATTATACCCGTTCTAAAAGATGAAAGAAGTTGGGTATGTATCCAGCCGGTTAATTTGTCAGAAGTGATAACTTTCCTCCAATTATTAAATTCAGCAGTAATTTTTAAGGGATACCCTTTTTGTCTTATTTCAAAAATAACAGGATATTTTCTTCCAGGTCCTGATCTCATATAAGTTAAAGAATTTTTTAAAGATACAACTCTAGGTATCTTTAAGCCACTCCCATTTATTTTGTCTTTAGGTATATAGCTTTCAGGAAGACCTGTTCGAGAAAAAAAGACTATAAATAACAATGTTAAGAAAATAAATTTCATAGGAAATAATGTCGTATCAATTTTTTTTAAAATAGTTAATTTGAGCATATAAGACAATTATTTTTTTTAGTAATTTTAATTTTGTCTAGGCTTTGAGAAAATCCATCATATAAAATTAAATATCCAGAAATTGAAGGGTAATTTAAAAGAGCAATTTCTTTTATAGCCTCACTTACTTGCATGCTGGCAATAAAAGCAGTTATGGATCCGATTATGCCAGCTTCTCTACAGTTTGTAATCGGAGCTTTTTCTGTGGTTTTAGGAAAAATACATTCATAACAGGGCAACGTATTGTTTAAGCCACTTTTTAATACTGATAATTGTCCTTCCATTTGTACAGCTGAACCCGAAATTAAAATTTTTCTATGTTTATGTGATAAATAGTTAAGAGCATACTTTGTTTCTTGATTATCTGAACAATCAAAAATTATATCAAAAATATTAATATCTTTTGATATATCAAAGTTACTAGATTGAAATCTAACAGTGATATTTGGGTTTATTTTTATACATTCCTTGGCCAGATTTTCTGCTTTATTAAAACCTATATTATTAGTTTTGTGAGCAATTTGTCTATTTAGATTTGTTATTTCAATAATATCATCGTCCCAAATCTCTATGTATCCAAAACCAGCAGCAGAAGCATAGAGCCCAACTGGACATCCAAGTCCACCGGCACCAACTATCAGACATTTTGTATTTAGAAGCCTTTCTTGACCATTTTCATCAAAATTTGGAATAATTACTTGTCTTGCGTATCTATTTAGATCATCATCATTAAGCATATTAGCCTCGGTTATCTCGAATTCTTTGCTATTTATATGACAAAATATTACAAATTCTGTCAGCTATTTTGAATGCTACGGATTTTTTGTTTTGTTCAGGCCATTCTTCACAATTTTTTTTGTCGATCACATAAACTTTATTGGAGTCTTTCCCAAAAACCTTATTATTACTTACATCATTAGCTATAATTAAATCAATATTTTTAGTTGTTAATTTATCTCTTGCGTTTTCAACAACATTCTCCGTTTCTGCAGAAAAACCAATTATGAGTTTTGGTTTAGATTTACAGTTGGCTATTTCTGAAATAATATCAGGGTTTTTAATTGTTTTGAATGTTAGAGGCTCATCAGTTTTTTTTATTTTAGTATTTAGATTAAACTTTTCATTTTTTTGTGTTTCTGGAATTAGTTTCCAATCAGCAACGGCAGCCGCACATATAACAACATCCGAGGGTAGTTGTAACATTGTTTTTTCAAACATTTCTTGAGCAGTTGTAATTTGAATGATTTTCACATTTAATGGTAATGGAATATCTACTGGTCCTGTTATTAACGTAACATTAGCCCCACGATTAGACAACTCTGAGGCAATGGCAAAACCTTGTTTACCAGATGATCTATTACTAACAAATCTAACTGGATCAATTTCTTCGATAGTTGGGCCAGCTGTAACTATTACTGAAGTACCTTTTAATTTAATATTTTTAGTACTTTTTTTTAGGCTTAATTCAGATAGTAATTCATTAAAAATAGTTTGAGGTTCTGGAAGTCTGCCATTCCCGCTTTCACCACATGCCATATCACCACTTTCGGGTTCAATAAATGAAACACCTCTATTCAAAAGTTTTTGACAATTTTCTCTTGTGGCTAAATTATTCCACATTACAGGATTCATTGAAGGAGCCATAATTATTTTGGAAAAAGAAGCAAGTAAAGTTGTGCTTGCAAGGTCATCCGCTATTCCGTTAGCAATTTTTGCTATTATGTTAGCAGTTGCTGGAGCGACTAATATTATATCAGGCTTTCTTGCAAGTGCTATATGATTCATTTGAGTTTCATCTTCAATAGAAAATAAATCTGTGTAACATTTTTTTTCATTTAGGCTTGTAATAAGTAACGGCGTAATAAATTGTTGAGCTGATTTTGTTATTACTACATCAAGCTCAATATTGGTTTTTTTTAAAAGCCTTATAAGTTCAAGAGATTTATAACAAGCAATGCCTCCAGAAATAATTAAAAGTACGCTACCGTCTGAATTACTTAAATTTTTAGAAGTTAAATATTGACCTGTTCTAACATTCAAGTCTAAGCCTAACATTTTTAGGTCATTCTTTTTATTGTTTGGTATTTTATTTAACTTTTTCCAATTTGATATTGCAGATGGTTTAATATTTAAACGTTTTGCAACCATCCCAGTGCCTCCGAGCAAATTAATTAAATCTGAAACTTTACGCACTTTATTTTCCATGAAAGATCCTTAATTTAGTGAAATAATTGAAAAAAATTGAATTATTTCATTTTATTAGTAATTAATTTATCAATTTTATGCATTATTTCAGGAATTTTCAATAATAATATTTTATTTTTGTGAACCCAGTCTTCTAGGGTTTTAAAAGGGTCATGAGATTCACTAATCCATTTATCTATTAATGGACCAGACAATTCCCACATATTTATGTTAGGGTTAATTTGTCTTGTTGTTCCTTCTGCCATTAGCATTGTCTTTTGCAATAAAGTAAATTGGGGTTGAACTTCAATATTAAACTCTTTTGATAAACCAAGTATTTGGCCTAATAATTTGGCTAAGGAAATTTGTCCTATAGGTTTGTTTAATATTGGTGTTGAAATTGCTCTTATAGCTTGAGCAAGGTGGTCATGGGATACATCTTTACCTAGCATATTTGCTTCTGAATGAATCTCTACAACTTTTTTATAATTTTTATTTAATAAATATGTTAACAACTGTGCTAAGAATTGACGGTCTATATTACTAAGTCTTCCCATTATTCCAAAATCAATAGGCACAAGCATTCCTTTTTTATCAATAAATATGTTACCTGGATGCATGTCGCCGTGAAAAAAACCGTCTCGAAATACTTGTAAAAAGAAAACTTCAGTCCCGATCTCAGTTATTTTATTTATATTATGATTATCTCTTTCAAGTTTAGATAAATCGTTAATCTTTATTCCTTCAATATATTCAAGAACAAGAACTTTTTTAGTAGTTAATTCCCAATAGATCTTAGGAACCCTATATTTAGAATGATCTTTAAAATTTTCAGCTAGCTCATCGGCTGCTGAGGCTTCCATAGTTAGATCAAGTTCATTCAGAGATATTTCTGAGAGAACTTCAACATTTTTTGATAGCTTTAATCTTTTAACTTTAGGTATAAAGAATTCGAAGCATCTTGAAATCCAATAAAAAAACATAAAGTCCTTAAACAATAATTTTTCAATATTAGGTTTAAGTAGTTTTACAGCAACTTTATTGCCATTCTCAAGTGTACCTAAATGAACTTGGGCAACTGATGCTGTTGCAATTGGAATTTCATTAAAATTCCTAAAAATCTTTTCAATTGGCCATTCAATTTCGTGCTCAAAAATTTTTTTTGCAACTGAGCCAGGAAATGGTTTTATATCATCTTGTAATTTTTGTAAGTACTCACAAGTCTTTTGACCCAAAAGATCAGGCCTTGTAGATAAGGCTTGTCCAAATTTAATATAACCTGGTCCAAGACTTATCAAACAATTGAGCAAATTATAACCTATATCCACTTTGTCACGCCTGCAAAAAATATAGTTAATAAATTTCAATACTAAATTTATTTTTTTAGTAAAAATTAAAGTATCTGAAAATTTTTTAAAAATACCTGTCCTAGCTATTTTTATAAAAACAAAGAAACTCAAAATAAAAAAATAAGGTGTTTTCCATATAGGACACTGTAATCTTTGTTTAATCAACATTATAACTTCCAACCTGAATGAAGTGAAACGATACCATTAGATAAGTTTCTATACTTTACTCTGGAAAAACCAGCTTCAGAAAACATTTCAGAAAGCTCTGGTTGAGTTGGAAATTGTCTAATAGACTCAACTAAATAAGTATATGCGCTTCTGTCTCCCGCAACTTTCTCACCAATATAAGGCATGCACTTAAATGACCAAAAATTGTATATTTCTTCAATCAATTCATTTTCAACATGGCTAAACTCAAGACAAATAAAGCGTCCGCCAGGTTTAAGAATTCTATAGACCTCTTTTAATGCTTGAGCTCTGTTAGTTATATTCCTTAGACCAAATCCCATTGTGCCTCTTTCAAATGTATTGTCATCGATCGGAATATCTTCGGCACTAGCAACGAGCCATTTAATATTTTTTAAATTTTTTTTATTAACTTTACCTGACTTTATCATTTCTTCATTTATGTCAATAACATAAGCAGAATGACCGCCATTTTTTAAGAATTTACGCGCTATATCACCAGTTCCTCCAGCAATATCTGCTAATTTTTGATTTTTTTGGGGAGCCATCCAATTAATTAGATTGTTTTTCCACTCTCTATGAATTCCAAGGCTTGTTATATCATTCATTAAGTCGTATTTGTCAGCAACAGAATTAAAAACACTATTAACTAGATTTTGTTTATCTTTCTTTTTTACAATTTTATAACCAAAATCTATATTTTTATTATCTTTAACTAACATAATAATCTGAAATCCTATATTATAATTAATTCAATATACTTATAAAACATGGTTAAAGATAGTTTTAAAAGGAATACTAAATGCCAGAATTACCTGAGGTTGAGACAGTATGCAGAGCTTTGTCAAAAGTAATAAAAAACTCTAAAATAAAAAAAATTGAATTTTATAGAAAAGATTTAAGGTGGCAGGTTAAAGATAATTTAGAAGTTACTTTAAAAAATAATATTTTCATAGATCCATATAGAAGAGGAAAGTATATTTTAATACCTACAAATACTGATAAAATTTTTTTAATTCATTTGGGGATGAGTGGTCAAATTAGAATTAAAAAAAAAGATATTGTTCAAAAGCATGACCATATGAGACTGATAGTTGAGAATAATAATAAACATTTTGTAATTACTTACAACGATTCTAGAAGGTTTGGTTATATTGATTTATTTAAGAAAAAAGAACTAAGAGAACATTTTTTATTATCTAAAATAGGTGTTGAACCTCTGGGAAGAGAATTAACAATAGAATACTTACAAAATAATTTTAAGAAAAGAGTTATAAATATAAAAAATGCTTTAATAGACCAGAAAATAATAGCTGGAATTGGAAATATATATGCAAGTGAGATTTTATATAAAGCAAAAATAAATCCTCTTAGAGAAGTTAACTCATTAAGTCAAAATGATTTGAATTCTATAATTACATATACAAAAATAATCTTAAAAAAGTCAATAGATGTTGGGGGAACAACCATTAGAGATCATATGCAACCAGATGGAAGTTTAGGGTATTTTACACAAAAACTCCAAGTTTATGGTAAAACAAATGAAAAATGTAAAACTTGTAATAGTTTTATCGTTAAAGAAGTAATTAGCAACAGATCAACCTTTATTTGTAGACATTGTCAAATTTAAGATTTTCGACATTTATAAATTTAAAAAACTTGACATTTAAGCTTTACATATCTAAAAAAACATAAATCAAATAAGGACAAAGTAATGGCAAATCATGTTTCTTCCAAAAAAAGAATAAGACGTAATTCAAGAATGGAAGTTGTTAACAAGGTTAGAAAAAACCGAGTTAGATCTTTCATTAAAAAAGTAGAAGCTGCCATAGAACAATCTGATAAGATTAAAGCTCAAGAAGCATTAATTTTAGCTCAGCCTGAAATGCATAGATCAGTTACAAAAGGTATTTTTAAGAAAAATACAATTTCAAGAAAACTATCTAGGCTATCAGCTAGAATCAAAAAAATAGCTTAAATTAAATAAACTTTCAGCTTATTAATTAAGTAATTACTATCTTTTTTGATGACATAATTCCTTAAATATTTTTAAAGTACAAACAATCAAACGATTCGCTTTGATTAATAAATTATTATTTTTGTAAAAATAAATAAATAAATTATGTTTGGTACAATTTATAGATTTATTTAGTTAAATTCAAATTATAGGGATTATTAAAGAATCATAATAAATTCAATGTAGTATCTTTAAATACTGCAAAATATTATTAAGAATACTTTAAATAAAAAAGTAAAACTATTAAATTATTTAATAAATTTCATAAAACAAAAGTAATTTAATATGTTGTTTTATTTGATTTTTTTTAAAAAAATTAAAAATCAATATATATTTTTAATTTATTATTTCCCATTTTATTGCGGATGCTTTTTATAGCTATATTATAATTATTTTATTATCTAATTTTTGAAGAGATTTGTTTTCAATGACAAAAAATATTTTTAATCATGGCTTGTATAATGAGAACAAAAATGCCTATTTTGAAGATGTAGTCTCTAATCAAGAAACGGAAAAACAAAATTGGGAAATTACAAAGTCACAAATTTCAAAAAATGTAAGAGATATTGTCTGGAAAGCCTGGATAGAACCTATTCAATTCTTAGAATATAAAAATAAAACATTATATCTTTCTGCTAGTTCTGCATTGGTATCAAGCAGAGCAGAGACGCAATACTATGAAACAATTTTGTTTGAGGCAAATAAATATTTTGATAATTTAAAAGAAATTAAAATTGTAAAGATCAATTCAATAAAGGAAAATAAATCACCAGTAGAACAAAACAATATTGATAAGAATATCAGTATCGAGACTAAAACTAATATTCCTTTTATGGACAGTATTTCAATCAAGTTAAATTCAAAACTTTCCTTTGAGAACTTTGTTGTTGGTAGCTCAAACCAAATGCCTTTTGCCGCTTCAAAAAGAATGACACAAAACCAATTATCTTCTTACAATCCTCTTTACATACATGGAAATGTTGGAATGGGTAAGACACATTTATTGAATGCTATTGCCATAGAATTGAAACAAAAACATCCTAATCTTAAAACTGTTTTTATGTCTGCAGAGCGCTTTATGTATCAATTTATTAGAGCTATAAGATCAAAAGATACAATTAAATTTAAAGATCAGTTCAGATCTCTTGATGTTTTAATTATTGACGACATTCAATTTATTGGTGGGAAAGAATCTACACAGGAAGAGTTTTTTTATACTTTTAATGACCTTATTAATCAGGGTAAACAAATAATAATTTCATCTAATAAGTCGCCATTTGAATTACTTGATCTGGATGAAAAATTAAAATCAAGATTAGGTGGTGGACTTGTTGTTGATTTTCTTCCAACTAACTTTGAATTAAGAATGAATATTTTAAATAAAAAAGTTAATCAAATTAAATTAGATATTCCATATGAAGTTTTAGAATTTTTAGCAACACAAATTTCTAATAATATTAGAGAGTTGGAAGGAGCTCTTAACAGAATATGTGCAAATTATGAATTAACTGGAAGAGAAATTTGTGTAGAAAATTCAAAAGAATTATTATCAGATTTACTTAATGTTAATGAAAAAAAAATCTCTATTAACTTTATTCAAGAACAAGTTGCGTCATATTTTGACTTGAAACTGTCTGACATGACTTCTTCTAGAAGATCAATTAGCATTGCTAGACCTAGACAAATGGCCATGTATCTTTGCAAAGATATGACTAGCTGTTCTTATCCAGAAATAGGCAAGGCATTTGGAGGTAAAGACCATACTACAGTTATACATGCAGTTAAAAAAATTGTTACCTTGTCAACACAAGATCTTAGTTTACAAAACAAACTTAAATCTCTTAAAAAATTAATTATTTCTTCTTAAATTTAAGCATAATTTTGTTTAAAATCCACTTATGTAATTACTTGCTGAAATAACCTTTAACATGCTATATTAATCAATGATTAAGGATTATGTTTTTTAGAAAATAGCTGAGGTTAAAATATGAATTTTACTATAGAAAGAAACACTCTACTTAAACCACTTGGACATATTTATTCTATTGTAGAAAGAAGAAATACAATACCAATTTTATCTAATGTATTAATAGAAACAAATTCTTCAAAAGTGTCATTTACAGCTACTGATATGGATATGGATATTGTAGAAACAGCAAGATGTATAGTATCTACTCAGGGTAAAGTTACAGTCTCTGCTCATACTTTATACGATATTGTTAGAAAATTAACAGACGGATCAGAAATAAGTATAAAATTGACTGATACAAACTTAGAAGTTTCTGCGGGTAAATCTAAATTTCATTCTCCCTACTTTGCCAGTTGATGATTATCCAATAATGTCAGAGATAGAAAATGTGAGTAAGTTTTTCATACAATCGGTTGATCTTGCAAGTTTGATTGATAATACTAAATTTGCTATTTCTCTTGAGGAAACGCGATATTATTTGAATGGTATATTCTTACACGTACCTGACGCAAATAAAGACAAGTTGAGAGCCGTTGCTACTGATGGTCATCGTCTGGCACAAGCCGAGATTCCATTGCCAAATGGTGCTGAAAATATTCCTAGCATAATATTACCTAGAAAAGCCGTTGGTGAAATAAGAAAATTAACAGATCTTACAGATGGTTCCGTTGAAATAATTATTTCTGACACCAAGGCTAAATTTATTTTTCCGAATACAATTTTAACCACGAAATTAATTGATGGTACATTTCCTGATTATCAAAGGGTAATTCCTAAGGAAAACTTAAATAAGTTAATGGTTTCTAAATCTGAATTTTCAAAAGCAATTGATAGGGTTTCAACTGTGTCTATAGAAAAATCAAGAGCTGTTAAGTTGTCTTTAATTAATAATTTATTATCTCTAAATGTGAGCAGTCATGATTTAGGAAACGCTTCAGAAGAACTGGAAATTGATTACAATTATGATAATTTAGAAATAGGTTTCAACGCAAAATATCTTTTAGATATAGCTGCTCAGATACAAGGTAAAGAAATAGAAATATTACTATCAGACTCTGCTTCACCTGCGTTGATTACGGATCCAGATCAAGATGGCGTTATTTTTGTTTTAATGCCAATGAGAGTCTAACTGTAAGTTAGTACCCAATAAAATTCTAGGACAAAAATGAATAATAACATTTTAAGTTTAAAAAAAGATATTAATGATATTGGATATTATAATCATTTTTATCTTAAAAAGTTGAATTTAACTAATTTTAGAAATCATTCTAGTTTATCAATGAAAACTCCTGAATCAGCAATATTAATTTATGGAGAAAATGGTTGTGGTAAGACAAATATATTAGAAGCAATTTCATTGTTAAGCCAAGGTAAAGGAATAAGGAAGTCAAAAATAGAAGACTACTTTACCCAAAGTGTTTTTAATAACAATCCTCAAAAATCTTGGGGAATCAATGCTGATATTGTAACTCCTGATGGTAATATGAATATAGGTACGGGTTTAAAAGAAAACTCTCAAAAAAAATCAAGAATTATAAGAGTTAACGCAGAAAATTGTTCTCAGATAGAATTAGGAAAAATTTTAAAAATATCATGGATTACACCACAAATGTGTATTTTGTTTCAATCTGGTATGAGTGAAAGGAGACGTTTTCTTGATAGTCTAACTTCATCATTAGATACTCTTCATATAGGTAGGGTTTATAAGTATCAAAAACTTCTTAGACAAAGAAGTAACGTTATATTACAATTTAACAGTGACCCTACTTGGTTAAACTCTATAGAAAATCAGATTTCAGAATTAGCAATTGCTATTATTGCAAGCAGGCTTGAGTTGGTTCAAGCGTTGAATGACTTATTTAATCAAGAATTTCAAAATAATGATTTAGTTGATACTTTTCCTCCAGCTGAAATAAAATTAAAAGGTCAGATTGAGGATTTGCTTCTTAAAAAATCAGCTTTGGAAGTTGAGGATTATGTTAAGGCTATTTTAAAAAAATCACGTTTTGATAATGATGCCCCCTTTGTGGTCCTCATACTACTAAAATAGAGATAGTAAATAGAATAAATAATAAGTGTGTAGAAATCTCTTCAACAGGTGAGCAAAAGTTAATTTTAATTTCTATTATTTTGTCTCATGCTAGGATGTTAAATATTAAATATAACATGGCTCCTATTTTGTTATTAGATGATATAGTAGAGCATTTAGATGAGAAACATAAGACCGCATTATTTTTAGAGATATCAAGGCATTGTGCTCAATCGTGGTTTACGAGCACCAGTAAAGAAGCTTTTAAGAATTATCCTAAAAAAATTGATAAGATTTATCTTCCTAAAGTAACAGGTGATCTTAAAGGTTTTTATGATTATAAAATGGAGAACATTCAATGTCTGAGAAAGAGTTAGACGCAAATAATGAAGTATCAAATTATGATGCTGACTCAATTAAAGTTCTTAAAGGACTAGATGCTGTTAGAAAAAGACCTGGAATGTATATTGGAGATACAGACGACGGATCTGGTCTACATCACATGGTCTATGAGGTTTTGGATAATTCGATAGACGAGTCGTTGGCAGGTCATTGTGACTTAATTCAGGTGAAATTATTAAAAGATGGCTCTGTTACAATCTCAGACAATGGAAGAGGTATTCCAGTAGATATTCATCCTGAAGAAGGTGTTTCTGCTGCAGAAGTAATTATGACGCAATTACACGCAGGAGGAAAATTTGATAATAATTCTTATAAAGTATCTGGTGGTCTTCATGGTGTAGGTATTTCTGTTGTAAATGCTTTATCTGAAACATTAAGTCTTACAATATATAGAAATAATAAGGTATATAAAATAGCCTTCACAAATGGTGTAGCAAATGATCGTTTAAATATTGTAGGTGAAGACAATAAAAAAACAGGAACAGAAATTAATTTTAAACCTAGTGCGATTACTTTCACAAAATGTATTTTTGATTATTCAATATTAGAGAATCGTATTAGAGAATTAGCTTTTTTAAATAGTGGCGTTCACATAGATTTAATTGATCAGAGAGAAGAAGATGAAAAAAAAGCAACTTTTTTTTATGAAGGTGGATTAAAAGCTTATATTGAATATTTGAATAGATCAAGAAATGCGATACATGACGTCATAGCAACAACGCATGAAAAAGACGGCATTACTGTGGATATTTCAATGGAATGGACTGATGGGTACCATGAAACCACCCTTTGTTTCACAAACAACATTCCACAAAGAGATGGCGGCACTCATTTAGCAGGTTTTAGAGCTGCATTAACAAGAGTAATTAATGGTTATTCTGTTAATTCTGGTATAGCTAAGAAAGAAAAATTACAATTATCTGGTGAAGATTGTAGAGAAGGGTTAACAACCGTATTGTCTTTAAAAATTCCTGATCCTAAATTTTCCAGTCAAACCAAGGATAAATTAGTATCTAGTGAAGTGAGGCCAGTAGTTGAACAATTAGTATCAGAGTCTTTAAATCAATGGTTTGATGAGCATCCCACAGAAGCTAAGAAAATAATTGCTAAAGCTTATGAAGCTGCTAGTGCTCGTGAGGCGGCAAAAAGGGCGCGTGAATTAACCAGAAGAAAAGGTGTAATGGACATAGCTAGTCTTCCAGGTAAATTAGCAGACTGCCAAGAAAAAGACCCTTCTAAATCAGAAATATTTTTAGTTGAAGGTGACTCTGCAGGTGGCTCTGCTAAACAAGGACGAGATAGATCTAATCAAGCCATTCTTCCGTTAAGAGGTAAGATCTTAAATGTTGAGCGCGCACGAATAGATAAAATGCTTTCTTCAGTTGAAATTGGCACATTAATTACAGCCATTGGAGCAGGTGTTGGTAATTCTGAGATTGATTTGGAAAAAGCTAGATATCACAAAATAATTATTATGACAGACGCTGATGTTGATGGTAGCCACATAAGAACTTTGCTATTAACTTTTTTCTTTCGACATATGAGACCTCTAGTAGATGCCGGTTATTTATATATCGCCCAACCACCCCTATTCAGGGCTAAACATGGTCAATCTGAAGTGTATTTGAAAGATCAATCAGCTCTTGATAATTATTTAATTAATTCAGGAATTAAAGACGTCTCGTTATCTATAGGGAATAACCAGACAATTTTAGGCCAAGATTTAAAAAATTCGGTTGAGAAGTCAATACAAGCAAAAAGAATTATTGATAAAATTGGAAAAGCATTAGGCTTCCCAGACATTATTTCGCAAATAGCTATTTTAGGCCTTTTTAATATTGATTTACTTAGTAATGAAAATCATCTCTTAACAATAACAGAAAGATTAAATAGTTTATTAAGTGAAGATTCAAATCTTTGGAATGCGCAATATAATTATGCTATAGGAAATGATAATAAAAAATCAATTGAAATATATAGGGTTAATAGAGGTGTAAAAGATATTCTCATTTTAACCGAGAATGATCTTACTTCAGATGAAGCAAAAGTTTTGAATAACATGAAAGATTTTCTTAATGATCATTTTGCAAATAAATGTGTTTTTACAATTAATGAAAAAAACTATGATTTAAATGGTCCAATTGATTTAGCTCAAAAAGTTACAGACAATGGAAAAAAGGGGTCTCAAGTAAATAGATATAAGGGTTTAGGAGAAATGAATCCAGTTCAATTATGGGAAACTACGCTTGACCCTAATGCAAGGTTTTTACTTCAAGTAAAAGTTGAGAATGAAGGAGATGCAGAAGAAACATTCTCTACATTAATGGGTGAAACTGTTGAGCACAGAAGAAATTTTATACAAGATAATGCATTAAAAGTTAGTAATTTAGATGTTTAATGTTCAAAATTATCCTGTCTCAAAATATGGTCTGAAATTTGCTGAGAAGTAAAAGCACTCAAGGTCCAGCCAAGGTGTCCATGTCCAGTGTTATAATAAATACCTGGTAATTTACCACTGCCAACGCGTGGGACCATGCTTGGTGTCATTGGTCTTAATCCTGCCCATGGAATGGCATGTTCAGTAGAGACCTTAGGAAAAAGTTCGTTACACCATTTTATTAAAGGGTTTATTCTGTCGGCTCTGATATCTTTATTATATCCATTAAATTCAGCTGTACCTGCAACTCTAAATCTATTTTTTCCTAATCTACTCGATACTATCTTAGCTTTATCGTCTAATAAAGAGACATATGGTGCATGATCAACGCTGTCTCTATCTTCTAGTAATAATGTAATTGAATATCCTTTAACAGGATAAATATTTACATTATCACCTAAATCATTAGCAAGAAATTTACTATTCACACCTGCACATATTACAATTGCATCATAATTTTGTTTATGTTTGTTATCAGACTGCGTAAAAGATATGATAGGTTGTTTTTTATTGTGATTAATTTTTTTAATTTCTGTTTCATAATAAAATGTAACGCCCTTATTCATACAAGCATCTGCAAGGAGCATAGTAAATTTATGTATATCACCTGACATATCGCTATCTGTATAGAAGCCACCTACGAAATTTTTTAAATTTAAAGAAGGTTCTATTGATATCATTTCATCAATTGAGACTTCTTTTCGGTTTAATCCAGCTTCCTTAAGCCATTTATTAACTTTTCTACCATGATTCAGAGAAATTTCATTATCACATAAATGAAGAATTCCCTTTTCCTCAAGATCAAGCTTAATATTTTCTTTATTTAAAATTCTTTTAAATTCATCTCTACTTTCTATGGCCATTTTGGCAGTTAAAATTGTATTTTTTTTATGATTTGGAATATTACTCATAAAACTAATCAACCAACGCGCTTTATGAAAGTTCATTTTGGGACTAAATAATAGAGGAGCGTCTTTTTTTAGCATCCACTGGATACCTTTACCTATTGTAGACCAACTATTCCAAACTTCAGCATTGCAAGCAGATAACTGACCTCCATTTGCAAAGCTAGTTTCCATTGCGGCATAACGATTTTTATCAAATACAGAGACATTATAGCCCCTTTCTAGAAGTTGATATGCTGTTGTTATACCAGTAATTCCAGCTCCGATAATTGCGATATTCTTCATAATTAACTCCGTAACAAATTTGTTGCAAACTGCAAGTAACCCCATCTGTCACGGAACCTGAAAGATTGACCAAAAATGGCTTACCCCTTCGGTGGTCGTTAAAAACGACACTCTCCAGATTATCAACTTTCTATGTTCCATTTGCCTGAGAGTTTCCGGGGTGGTTGCTCCTTCGGCGGTTTTTAAAACACTCTCACATAAAAAGACACTGATAAACAATTCTATCAATTACAAATAAAAAATACAACTTAATTAACTTTTTAAGTCTTAGTTTGATATTTGGTAACTATAAAAACACCAATAGATGAAATAAATAATCCTAAAAAATCTAAGTAAGAAAATTGTTCACCTAGAATAAAATAGGCCATTATGGCTGAAATAGGAGGAATTAAAAAAAACAATGTTGAAGTTTGATTTGCTTTGTTACGTTCTAAAAGCCACATTAAAATTAAAAATGCACCCAATGAAATAGCAAATATTTGCCACGACATTGCTATAAAAAAACTATCAGAAAAGTTAATAAAGTAATTTTCGAAGCATAGGGCTACAAAAAGATGAAAAATAGAAGCACTAAATGCTTGTATAAAGTTATTTGCAGATAAAGGAAGCTCGTCAATAATCCTTTTTTGCCATATTATACCTAGTGAAGAAGAAATTAGCCCAACTAAACCAGCTGTAAATGCTAGTAAAGTTAGGCCTTGAGATAGATCAGATAAAATAATTATAAATGCTCCACAAAACCCCAGAAAAATTCCTAGCCATTGGAATAAGCATAGTTGTTCATTTAAGTAAATTTTTGCAAGTAGGGAAGTTAAAATAGGTTGTAGTGATACAATTAGTGCTATTAGACTGGCAGAAATACCCTTAGATAACGCATAAAAAACACCACCTAGATATAATCCATGAAATAATAAACCACTAATAGACGCTTCAAAAAAAGCCTTGATAGAAATTTTTTTATATTTTGAAAAGCATATGAAAAATATAAAAAATATAAATGCAACTATAATAAACCTTAAGGAAAGGGATATAAAAGGGCTAGCATTATCAACAATAATTTTACTGGTAATAAAAGCAGAGGACCATAATGTAACAAAAGTTAGGGGTATAAAATTAAAAATGAAAATTACTCTCTATTTATAATGGTTGTTTTGTAATATTATTTTGGTTCTTGAATAGGGCCTTTTATTTCTAACCATTTATTATAACCGCCTAAAAGATGAGCTGTATTGAGGAGCCCTATATTATTGGCTGTTTGAGTGGCGAGTGCAGATCGCCAGTCAGATGCACAATAGAAAATAAATCGTAAATCATCATTAAAAAAAGTTTTGTGATAGGGGCTTTTAGGGTCTATCCAAAATTCTAACATGCATCTTGGTACATGTTTGGCTCCTAAAATACGACCAGATTTTTGGATTTCTCTAATATCTCTTATATCAATAAACAAATTAGTTTTATCATCATGTAATTTTAATGCATCACTAGCTTTTATGTTATTAATTTCTTTTTTAGCGTTTTCAACAAGCTCAAGAACTGAGGTTTTAAGATTTATCATATTATTACTCTTCCTTAATGTATAAATTATAATCTAACTAATTAACCAACTCTATTGAATATTAACTCAGCAGCTTTTTCTCCTGAAATAAAAGCTGACTCAACATTGGGCCCTTCCATAAAATCACCTGCAATTGCAATTGGAAATTCTGGGTCAATTTGTTTGCCAACCACAATTTGTTTTATTTTGGCATATTTCCAAACGTGTAAACTAGAAAAATTAATATTTGGCCTATTCATTAAGGCAGATAAAAAATCTTCAATTGAAGATAAAATTTCATTTTTAATTAGTAATTTGTTGGTATTCAAGTTTAGGTTTGAATATGATCCCTTAGTATGAGCGGTCCAATATCTTTTGTTATTACTCGCTGCCATCCAACTTAAAATACTAGGGTTATCATAAAATTCAAAATAATCAGGTATTTTTAAAGGATGTTCATCAAAATAAAACATGAGTGCCATACATGCATCATAAGAGGCTGTTTTTAATGATTGTTTCAAAACAGGAAAGTTATTCATTAGTTCTAAATTTTGAGGAGCTGGTATAGTAGATATAACAGCGTCAAAAACATTCCAAGATTTGCTTTTTTCATCTAGTGCACTTATTTTTTTATTTATCTTTTTTAATCCGGTAATCTTGATGTTTTGTTGTATATTTATATCTCCAGAGATATTAGATAAAAAATTTCTCATAGTAGGAAATCCTCTAAACCTTGGAGGAGAAAAGTTTCCAAATTTCTTGATATAATGTTCTTTTATACCAAGATTTATTACTTTTTTGAAATTATTACTTTTGGCTGTGAAAAATTGTGCGCCATGAAAAAAATAATATGTATTTTTCCCTACTTTCTCTTCTCTTGTTCCTATTCTGCCCCCTATAAAGTTTCCTTTATCTACTATAGTTGATTCCAAGCCATAAGATTTTAGCTTTAATGATGCTGCAATTCCTGCTATTCCTGATCCTATGATAAGAACTTTTTTTGACATATAATACCTTTCGTAAAATTAACTTTTTTAGGATTAATCATTAATATGGATAACTACTTTGTAAAACCAGATTTTATATTAGAAAAATTTGAATTTAAAGAAAGTTTTAAAATTCCATCTATTAAAGATATAAATGCAGAAAGTGTTGTTGATCTTTATGAGAATATGCGCCCTTTTTTTCCTTATTTTCAAGATAACAGCCAAACAACAATTGTTGCTCCTAAGTTAGAAGATATTTTAGATAATTTTGATGCATTACTACTTGATGCTTTTGGTGTTTTAAATTCAGGTTCTGCTTTGGTTCCTGGAATAATTGCCACATTAGATAAGGCTAGAGAAAAAGGTATTACACTCTTAGTGGTTACCAATGGTGCAAGTAACAACAGTTTTATTAAAAGAGACCAGTTATCTGCTCTAGGTTTAGAGTTTTCACAAGATGAGATAATTTCGAGTAGAGAAGCAGCGGAGATCTTTTTAACATATAACAAACCTAATGGTCCTTTAGGTGTAATGGGGAATATGGGCAACGATTTTATTATACCTGATTTAGATTGTATTGAATTAGAACAAGATTTTTCTATATTTGAAGAGGTAAATTCATTTGTTTTGTTAGGTACGATTCAATGGGACACTGTATGGCAAGATATATTATGTGATTCTTTGAAAAATAATCCTAGGCCTTTGTTTGTAGCAAACCCAGATATAGTCGCGCCTCATAAGAGTAACTTTAGCATTGAACCGGCCTATTTTGTATCACACCTAATTTCTAATGGTGTAAATCTTCCTTTCTGGTTAGGAAAACCTTTTCCAACTATCTATGAACTTGCAATGAATAGAATAACAGAGTTATCTGGAAGGCATATTCCTCTATCAAGGATTGGAATGGTTGGTGACACTCTTCATACTGATATATTAGGAGCTAATAGCTTTGGTATTAAATCAGTATTAATGACAAAACATGGATTATTTAGAAACGAAAACGTTGCTAAAATGATTAAAAAAACTGGAATAATTCCGGACTTTATTATTGAAGGTCCTTAAATAGATGTCAAAGGGTTGCAATAATGATTTATGTTTTGAAAATATTTATTTCTCTTACAGTGATCATCATAATCAAAAAAAAATTTGTCAAAATTTAAACTTAAATATTAAAAATGGTATTTTTACGAGTATAATTGGTCCATCAGGATCTGGAAAAACATCTTTATTAAAAATGATAGCTGGCCTCATTGGTTATCAAAAAGGTCAAATAACATTCGAAAATAAAAAAATAAATAAAATTTTTCGTAAAATTACATTAGTTCAACAAAACGTTGCCCTTATGCCTTGGTTAAATGTTTATCAAAATATTGTTCTGGCGAAAAAAAGCTACAGAACTAACTTTGAAACTGAAGCAATCAGAGTTATAAAAGACGTTGGTTTAGAAAGCTCTACAAATCTTTTTCCTTATCAATTGTCTGGTGGAATGTTACAAAGAGTTGCAATAGCAAGAGCCCTATTATTTAAGCCTAAATTATTGTTATTAGATGAACCGTTTGCTGCTTTAGATAACCTAAGTAGAGAGATTATATCTACAGAACTTACTTCAATTATAAAAAAGGAATTGGTTACTGTTGTTATGGTTACTCACTCTATTGAAGAGGCAGCTTTATTGAGTGATGAGGTTTTAGTTACCGGAAGAGCTCCAATAAATCTTATTAAAAGATATGTACAACCAAAATGTATAAAATCAGATTCATGGCAAAAATTAGGGCTAAGAAAATCACTAGAAGATAATAATTTTTTAAATTATTTAAAATTAATCAGAGACAGTTCGTATGAGGTAATGGAAAAGGAATTAGATTGTGATACATGAAGATAAAACAATTTTAGTCACTGCTTCTGCTAAAAGATTAGGTAAATTTATAATAACAGATTTAGTAGAAGCTGGATGGTCAATTGCACTGCATTATAATAAATCAAAAAAATTAGCTGAAGAAACAGCAGAAGAATTAATTAAAATGGGAGGTAAAGTAAATTTATATCAAGCTGATTTAGCAAAAAAATCAGATATTGAAAAATTAATTAAAAACATACAGGTAAATGAATCGTTATGGGTTGGATTAATCAATAACGCTGGTTATTTTAACTACGACAATAGCAATAACTTTAATTTTGATGATTTATATAGTCACATGTCTGTTAATTTTACTGCTCCAGCAATACTTACTCAAGCTCTTGCAAATTACACAATAAAAATGCAAAAACAAAAAAAAAATACACAAGGCTTTGTTATAAATATACTCGATGCTAAAATTTTTGGACTTAATCCAGATTATTATACTTATACATTATCTAAACAAGCAATGTATGGACTTACAAAAATGTCAGCACTTTCATATTCATCTTGTTTAAGAGTAAATGGTATAGCTCCTGGAATTACATTACTTGCACCTGGGCAGGACCAAAAAGCTTTTAAAAAGTCTCATAAACAAAATCCACTTAAAGCATCTTCGACAGTTGAAGAAATTACAAGTACAATTCAACTTATAATAAAATCTAGATCAATGACAGGTCATGTAACTCTTCTCGACGGTGGAGCACATTTAGCTCCACCTAGAAAAGATGTTGGTTTATAATAGGACACACAATATGAAGATAAGAAACAGAAAGATTTTTATTAATAACTTAGAGTTGATGGCATCAATTGGTGTTTATGAAGAAGAAAAAAAAAATAAACAAAAAATTATTATAAATTTAGAAATACTTATGACAAATGAAACAGAGCCAAAAGATGATAACTTAAAAGAAACACAAGATTATAGCCAGTTTAGAAAAGCTGCTAAGGATATTGTTAACAGCCAACATTTTCAATTACTTGAGGTGTTAACTAACAAGATACATTTAATTATTAACGAAAAGAAATTTGTTGTTGGTTCTAGGGTAACGATTTGCAAACCAGATATTTTTAACGACTGTGAAGTTGCCTATGAGATATCAAATATTTAAAAATTGTCTTTCTGTAATCGAATTTCTTTGAACGATTCAACAACGCTAGTTGTTTGTAATTTGATGGAGTTAGTAAATTTTGTGTCGTCAACTCTTAAGAATGGGTTGATTTTTTTCTCTTTTCCTAAGGAAAAAGGGATAGTAGGTTCTAAATTAGTTCTTTTTATATTTATTTCAGAAATAGCCGTTTGTAATAATTCATTATAAGGGTCAATATAACTTGAAAATTTAGCATTAGATTGTGTGTATTCATGCCCACAATAAGTCAAGGTTTCATCAGGCAAGTTTCTAAGTTTGAGTAGGCTTGAGCACATTTGCTCCATAGAACCTTCAAAAACACGTCCACAGCCTAGGTAGAATAATGTATCGCCTGAAAAAAGAATATTTTCACGGGGTATATAAAAACAAACGTGACCTAGTGTATGTCCTGGAGTATGAATTACCTTAGTTTCTAACCCAGCAATGGAAATTACATCATTATCCGAAACAAAAACATCTATGTTAGAAATTTTTTCTTTTTCGTAGATAGGAGCAATTAATTTAGATCCATAAATTTCTTTAAGTTGTCCATTTCCACCTGTATGGTCATGATGGTGATGGGTATTGACTATTTCGTCTAAATGCCATCCCTTATCATTTAAAAATTGTTCTACGGGTTTTGATTCTCCGGGGTCAACTACAGCTGTTATATTTTTTTCTATATTACGTAATAAATAAATATAGTTATCTGATAGGGCACTTATAATATTTATTTCGATCATGTATATCTCTTTAAAAAGTAATAAATTGCTTTAACTAACATTAAATTAAAACATTTGTTAAAAAAAATTAATCAAAAAGTTTATTTTATTTAATATAAGTATATATATGTTAGATCATAAGGGTTTAAAATGGATAATTTAGAATTAGAAAGTCTTCGAAATAAAATTGATGAAATTGATACTAGTTTGTGTCAAATGATCAAAGAAAGACAATCTTTAGCGTCAAAAATTATGAATGCCAAAAAAGGTGATTTTCCTTTTGATCCTGATAGAGAAGAAAAATTAATCAAAAAATTAGTAACTTTAGGATTAGATAAATTTTTAGTTGAAAAAGTTTGGCGTCAAATAATTTCGGCAAATTTATCTATACAAAAAGTATTGAAAATAGGTGTTGCGGGAAATGACGATGAAATTAAGTCAGCTTATTCAGCACACTTTGGAAATTATTTTGATACCACACACTTTCTAAGTGTAGTAAGTTTATTAGCATCTTTAGATAACAAGGATATAGAGATAGGTTTTATAGACAGCAAAAGCTTGAGTAAACTTAAAAAACATACCGATATCAAAGTCAATTTTGAGATTATAGCTAATGTCCCACTTTATAAAAGCACAAATCAAAAGAGCTATAATATAATTAAACTCAAAGATGATAAATCGTAGGATATTTTATGATGAGTATTTCTGCTAAAAGTAGTATTGAAAAATTAAAAACCTATAAACCAAATTTTGGTAAGAGTAAGCTTGACAACTTAATAAGACTCTCAGCCAATGAAGGGGCCCTAGGAACATCTTTGAAAGCTATTAAAGCTGTAAAATCTTTTTCTACAAATTTACATAGATATCCACCACAAGTAAGTGAAGATTTAATTAAAGCTATTGGAATAAGGTATTCGCTTAACAAGGATAGAATTATATTAGGTAACGGTTCTGACGAATTAATATCTATTATTGCACAAGCTTTTTTAGATACTAAAGATGAAGCTATATATACTGAATATGGTTTTTTACAATTTCCTCAAGCTATAGCAGTAGCAGGAGCAAAAGGCGTTATAGCAAAAGATAATGGCTTAACCGCGAGCGTAGATAACATTTTATCAAAAGTTAATAAAAAAACTAAAGTTATATTTTTGGCTAATGCAAATAATCCTACAGGTACATTTATATCTAAAGATGAAGTTATAAGATTACATAGCTCTATCCCACCAAATGTATTATTAGTTTATGATGCAGCGTATTCCGAGTTTATTAATCATCATGATTACATTGATGGTAGTAGTTTAGTTGAAAAAAATGAGAATGTAATTATGTTGAGAACATTTTCTAAATTGCATGGATTAGCATCTCTACGTTTAGGTTGGGGCTATTGCTCTCAATATATACTTGATAATCTGATGAAAGTAAGAGGCCCCTTTAGTGTCAATACTCCAGCAATAATTGCGGGCATTGCTGCGGTTGAAGATATTGATTTTCAAAAATTGTCTGTTGCACACAACTTTGAATGGATGGCCTGGTTTGAAAAACAATTAACAATATTAAGCTTAACTTTTGAAAAATCTTTAACAAACTTTCTATTAATAAAGTTTCCAAATGATATTAAATATAGCGCTCAAAGCGCTGAAGACTTTCTTGCAAAAAAAGGGATACTAGTAAGAGGCATGGCTGTTTATAATTTACCTAATTATTTACGAGTATCAATTGGAACTGAGAAAGAAAATATTACATTAATAAACGAATTGAAAATATTTTTAGAAAAAGATAATGACAATAATATTTAACAAAATTTCTATAATTGGTTTAGGTCTAATTGGCACCTCAATTTTACATGCATTAAAGGTTAAAGAAGATAAAAAGGTATTAACTTTTGCATATGATATTAATCCTCAACATAGATCAATAGTTTCTGAAATGAAAATAGCAACCTATGTTTGTGATGGTATTAAAGAAACAGTTCAAGAGGCTGATTTAATAATCCTTGCTGTCCCTGTTGGTTCTATGAAATCGGTTGCTAATTTAATTGCGCCACACTTAAAACCAGAAGCTTTAGTTACAGATACTGGATCAACCAAGCTCTCAGTTATTAAAGATGTTATGTCTTCTATTCCGACAAATAATTACTTTATTCCTTCACATCCTTTAGCGGGCACTGAATATTCTGGACCAAGGTCAGGCTTTAGCGCCTTGTTTGAAAATCGTTATTGGTTAATTGTTTGTGATAAAGAAACTAAACAAACTAAAGAGTTAGCTCTTTTTTTTAAAAAACTAGGATCAATCGTTGAAATAGTAAATGTTGATTATCACGATAGAATCCTTGCTATTACATCGCATTTACCACACTTGATTGCATATACAATAGTTGGTACAGCTTCAGATTTAGAGTCTGACCTAAAGAATGATGTAATAAAATATTCTGCTTCAGGCTTTAGAGACTTCACTCGTATTGCTTCTTCAGACCCAATAATGTGGAGAGATATTTTTGTTAACAATTCAGAAGCTGTTCTAGAAATGCTCCAAAGATTTAATGAAGATCTTTCAGATTTACAAAAAGCTATAAGAAAAAAGGATGGAGAAAAATTACATTCTTTTTTTTCAAGAACAAAGTCTATTAGAGAAAGAATAATAGATGCTGGACAAAATTAATAAAATATCAAATATTCATAATTTTTATCCTTAAGCTAGCGATAATTAATTTTGAATACTCAAAAAATATTAAAGAAAACGTGTCTGAAGAATTCAACCAGTTTTTAATATTATGATTTTTAGGAGTGATAGGATAAGTAAAAATTTGTTGATTTGGCATTCTATTTTTAAATTCTAAAATAGCCCTTGGCACATGATAATTACTGGTAATTAGAATAATATTATTTATATCATTTCTTTTAGTCCATTTATAAGTTTCAAAAGCGTTTGAATAGGTATCTTTAGATATACTTTCAAGTTCTATGCAGCATTCAACCAATTTTAAATTAAAGTCTGAAGTAAGTATTTTTTTTAAAGTTGCTTTTGTGAAACCCTTGCCCGTTCCGCTAATAAGTATTTTGAAGTCAGTCTTAGTAAGCTTGTTGATATTATTTACAATTTTAAGGCCCTCTTTAATTCTATTTGAACCGCCTGTTAAAATTACTATATTTGAGTTAACAATATTTCTATTTTTTTCTAAGGATAAAATTTTTTCTTGAAAATTAAATAAACCAACAAAAAAATAACTTATAAATAGAATAAGAATTATAAAAAAAGAAGATTTATTTATGAATTTTAGCATATTAACTTTCATAGTTCTTTTACGTAAACATGTTGGCAAAAAAATGTATGTTAGTATACAATAATTATTAACTTATATTAACGTTTAGGAATTTTATATAATGTTTAAAACATGTAAATCATGTGGAACAACATTTGATTTGGATGAAAATATTCTTTCAAATAATGTGCTTTGGTTAAAATGTAGCGTTTGTAACGAAAAATGGAGCTTGTCTGATAAACCGAGTGAAAATACAAAGAAAAAAAATGTTAATATAGAAAACAAACTTAATGCTGAGAAAAATAATTCTATTAATCAAACTGAAAAAGTAACAAGTGAATTAGCTTCAATAAAATCTGTCGTTGAAGATCAAACTAAAAAAATGTCTAAAAAAAACAATCCAATTTTAGACATAAAAAATAAATCCGTTGCAGAAATTTCTTCAGAATTGTCTGCGTCTAAGTTGAAATCGCAAGATCTAAAACAAGAAAAAAATGTCGATACAATAAAGAATAAAATTAAAAAGGATAAGAAGAAATTTAATTTCTTCCCTTTTGTTTTTATTTTTTCAATTTTGTTTTTTTCTTTATTATTATTTTTTCGTTCTGCTTTATTTAGTTATAGTTATTTTTATTTTCCTAAAAAAACCGAAAAATATATAGTAAAAATTAACGATGTTTTGAATAGTGTTCAATTACCTATTTTGGTAGAATTAGGACATGTCAAAATGGTTGATTTTGTAGCCACTATTCAGCAAGAGACTGTTAAATTTTCTGGAGTAATTAAAAATAATTCTTTAAGACCAATATTGACTCCAAGAATAAAAGTTTTAGCTATAAGAGAAGATAGAAAAATCTTAATTGAAAAAATTATAGTTACAAACGAGAAGATAATAATGCCTTCTTCAACTATTGAGTTTAACGATTTTTCTAGAATTAATTCTAAAGAAGAAAATATAAGCGTGAAAGCAGTAATTTTAAAAAAGTTATTTTGAAATTAATTATAATTTACTATGTTTTCTTTTGAAATTAATTCTTTTACGGTTTCTGGCTCTCTAATTAAGTAATCTCTTTTGTCATATATAATAATTTCTTTTGCATCAGCTCTTGTATTGTAATTAGATCTCATTACTGACGAATATGCTCCTGTGGTTCTTATAGCTAATAGTTCATTACTTTCGACTTTTTCAATTTCCCTATCTAGGGCAATATAATCACCGGTTTCGCAAATTGGTCCTACAATATCAGTAACAATAACAGAACTATTTTTTTTCAAAATAGGTTCAACTTTGTGATATGCGTCATATAAGGTAGGCCTTATTAAGTTATTCATGGCCGCATCAACAATTATAAAGTTTTTGTCTTGTGTCTTCTTATTTCTAATTACTTTTGTGATTAGTATTCCTGCTTCTGCTATCAGGCTTCTTCCTGGTTCAAAATTAAGCTTATAGTTGGTGTCAGCAAAAATATCTAACAATATCTTTTTATATGAAGAAAAGTCGGGGGTTTGATTGTTCTCATAATTTATTCCAATTCCTCCACCCAGGTCTAGAGTTGGAACCTTATAACCTTTGCTAACCAAATCATCCGCCAAATTTTTAAGACTTAGATATGCTTGATAAAAAAAGTTAAAATCAAAAATCTGTGAACCAATATGAACTGCTAAACCTACTGGGGTTATATAATTAAGGTCATGTAGTTTTTTATATATAGAATTTACACTTTTAAAATCAATTCCAAATTTTGTCTCTTTATCTCCTGTAGATATCTTTTTATGTGTGTTTGGAGCAATATTGGGATTAACTCGTAAACATATGTTTGCATTTAATTTTAACTTAGATGCAACCTTAAATATGTCCTCTAGTTCTTCTTCTGACTCAATATTAAATTGTAGAATATTATTTTTAAGTGCTATTTCAATTTCAGAGTTTTCTTTACCGACTCCAGAAAAAATTATTTTTTGAGGAGAGATTCCGGCTGCAACACATTTTTGAAATTCACCTATAGAAACTATATCTGCACCGCTTCCTAGTTTTGAAAAATAACTTATTATTGCAAGTGCATCATTTGCTTTCACAGCGTAATGAATATTTCCTTTAACAATAGAAACAGTTTCTAAAAAAGCATTGTATCGTTCTTCCATTAATGTGCTGTCGTAAATAAACAAAGGTGTGCCGTGTTTATGAACTAAATCACTAATTGGTATACCTTGAACACAGAGCTCTTCTTTATTATTCCTATGAAAACCTAATGAATACATAACAATATTTAATTCTTAAGAATGATTTCAGATGGTTTAATTGGATCGTCTTTTCTTCCACAAGCATATAAAAACATTGAAGAAAATAAGAAGGTAATTAAAATTAATATTCTATAGTTCATATTATTTAATCCTTTAAAAATCTTTTTTTAGCTTCTCTTGCAGCTTTTAGAACATTTTTTGGAGCAGTACCGCCAAAAGAGTTTCTACTAGAAACAGAGTTTTGTATTTTTAAAACGTCTATAATTTTATCATCTGCTTCAGGAATAATCCTTTGTATATCTTTTAATGATAAACTTTCTAAAGTACAATCTTTCTCCTCAGCTAATAACACTATTCGTCCAGTGAGATGATGAGCGTCTCTAAAAGGTATATCTAAGTTTATAACTAAATAGTCAGCTAAATCAGTTGCAGTTGGAAAGCCTTTTTGAAGAGCCTGAATCATATTATTAGGAATAGGTTGCAAGCCCTTAATCATTCCATCCATATTTACGATGCACATTTGTATAGTCCTAGCTGTATCGAAAATTGGCTCTTTGTCTTCTTGCATATCTTTTCCATATGTCATTGGCAGTCCTTTAAGTACTGTCATTAGGCTTAGCATATTCCCAAATATTCTTCCTGGCTTAGCTCTAATCAACTCAGCGGCATCTGGATTTCTTTTTTGAGGCATAATACTTGAACCTGTAGTAAAACTCTCAGGTAATTTAATAAAATTAAATCTATCAGAAGACCAAATAACTAACTCTTCGGCCAATCTAGATAAATGAATTGCAATTAAAGAGGTTGCTGACATAAATTCAACAGCAAAATCTCTATCAGAAACTCCATCCATGGAATTTTTAGTGGGTTTATCAAAGCCAAGTTTTTTTGAAACAAAATCACGATCAATTGGATAACTTGTTCCAGCCAAAGCTGCTGAACCTAGAGGTGATTCATTCAATCTTTTTCTACAATCTGTTAATCTGCCTCTATCCCTACCAAGCATTTCAACGTAAGCTAGTAAGTGGTGCCCAAAGGTAATTGGTTGTGCAACCTGAAGATGTGTATAACCAGGCATTAACATGTCGTAATACAGTTCTGATTTATCTATTAATGTTTTTTGAAGTAATTTCAGGTTTATTTCGATTTGGTCAATATTATCCCTAAGCCATAACTTTATATCTGTAGCTACTTGATCGTTTCTAGATCTTCCAGTATGTAATTTTTTACCAGCATCTCCAATTAAATCAACTAATCTGTTTTCTATATTCATATGGATATCTTCTAACTTGATAGAAAAAGTAAAGTTATTATTAGAGATTTCTGTCTTAATTTTGTTTAAACCTGTTTTTATTAATTTAAAATCTTTTTCAGATATGATTTTTTGTTTACAAAGCATTTCTGCATGGACGATTGAAGCTTCAATGTCTTGTTTGTATAGTTTTTTGTCAAACTGAATAGATGAGTTAAACTCTTCCATTGATTTGTTAGAAGATGATGAAAATCTACCACCCCATATTTTGCTATTATTTCGTTCTTCAGAACTGTCTTTTTTCATTTTTTAATCTATATTGAGTAATTAACAATTATTGATACTTATATTAGTTTAGATCATGAATACATTAAAAATTTATAAAAAAACATTATTATTCCTTCTCATAATACTTTTTAGTAATAATGTTATAGCCTCTGAGAGTTTAAAAAAACTCGATCTCATCATACCATTCCCAAATTTAGCAATTTTAAATAGTAAAGAAAAACCTTTTATTTTTGATTTTGAAAAAAATACAACAAGTGTAGGTTATGTAATTAACTTTTGGGCCACCTGGTGTGTTCCATGTAAAAAAGAACTACCCGACTTAAGTTTGCTTAATTTAAAGCTTAAAAAGCACTATATAGAGGTGTTAACTATTTCTATAGATAAAAAAAATATCAAAGAACAGTTAAGTTTTTTATTCAATAACGGCGTATCCGATTTAAATCATTTTTTTGATAATGACATGAAAATTTATAAAGCATTAAAATTAAGAGGCATTCCTACAACTATCTTAGTAAATAAAAAAGGACTAGTAGTTTCAAAACACGAAGGTATCTTAAAATGGGGAGAGGCTAAGGTTGTTAACAATATAATAAATTTACTTAATTAACTTTTCCATCTCAGGGACTGCTTTAAATAAATCTTCAGAAAGACCATAATCAGAGACAGTAAAAATAGGTGCTTCTTCATCTTTATTGATAGCAACTATAACTTTGCTATCTTTCATGCCAGCTAAGTGTTGTATTGCTCCAGAAATTCCTGCTGCAATATATAAATTTGGTGCTACTACTTTTCCAGTTTGCCCCACTTGCCAGTCATTAGGAACGTATCCTGCATCAACTGCGGCTCTACTGGCTCCCATTGCAGCTCCAAGTTTGTCTGCAAGTTTTTCAAGAACTTGGAAGTTTTCACTAGAACCTAGTCCTCTACCACCTGATACCACTATGTCAGCTGCAGTTAATTCAGGTCGTTCGTTTTTAGAAAGTTCAGAATTTATGTACTTAGTCAAAGTTGTCTTTTCCCCAGATTTAATGGAGGTGATTTTTGTTTCTTTATCACTGATAATAGCTTTTTCAAAAGCAGTAGTTCTTATTGTTAATATTTTTAAGTTATCGTTGCTTTTACAAGTTGCAATTGCATTACCTGCATATATTGGTCTCTTAAATGTATCAATGTCAATGATTTCAATGACATCTGGAATAATCATTACGTCCAATAATGCTGCCAAGCGTGGAGCAGTATTTTTACCATTTGCTGTGTTAGAAAATAATATATGTGTATATTTTTCAGCAATAGAATGTATCAAAATTGAAGTATCTTCAGCTAAAGGGTTTTTATAAATTTCTTCATCACAAAATAGAACCTCATTAATACCTTCAATCTTACTAGTTGATTTAATCACCGCCTGGCAATTGTTTCCAATAACTAATGCATCCGTATTTCCAATTTGTTTAGCAGCGTTTACGGTATGTAAGGTTGCTGGTAAAAGGTCATTATTGTTATGCTCAACTATTACTAATACACTCATTTTCATATCCTTATTGATTTATATTACTTTTGCTTCATTCTTTAACTTATCAACTAATTCTTCAATAGTTTTTAACATTATTCCTGATTGACGCTTAGATGGTTCCTCAACTTTTAATATATCCAAACGTTGCTTAATATTTATTTTAAGTTCGTCAATTTTTATCTCGTTTATTGGCTTCTTCTTTGCTTTCATGATGTTAGGTAAGCTAGCATATCTAGGCTCATTCAATCTTAAATCTGTACTAATTACTGCTGGTAAATTAACTTCTATGTTTTCAATGCCACCATCAACTTCTCTACTCACCTTCACTATTTTATCAACGATTTCTATTTTACTTGCAAATGTAGCTTGTGGCCAATTTAATAGAGCGGCAACCATTTGGCTAGTAGCATTCATATCGTCGTCAATGGCTTGTTTTCCCAAAATCATTAAATCAACATTCTCTTTTTTGGCTACAGATGAAATAATTTTTGCAATATTAAGTGGTTCTAAAGTTTCATTAACTTCAACAAAAATGCCTGAATCTGCGCCCATGGCAAGTGCATTTCTAATTGTCTCTTGTACCTGAGATACACCAATAGAAATAGCTATTACCTCAGTTGCAAATCCTTTTTCTTTAAGTCTTAATGCTTCTTCAACAGCTATCTCATCAAATGGGTTCATGGACATTTTAACATTGTCTAACTCAACACCTGAATTATCACTCTTAACTCGAACTTTTACGTTATAATCCACAACTCTTTTAACGGGGACTAAGATTTTCAAATTGCTCTCCTATAATATATATTTTCAATTAATCTTGATTTAAACCTGGTATCCATAAAATATCTTTTAATCCATTTTCATTCAAGACCCTACATAAAACAAATAACAAGTCAGATAATCGATTTAGATAAATCAGAGATTGCGCATTAATAGGTTCTTCGCTACCTAGAAGAGAGGTGTCTCTCTCTGCTCTTCTGGCAATTGTTCTAGACATATGAAGCAAAGAAGACGCTTCTGATCCTCCTGGAAGAATAAAAGAATTTAAGGGTTTTAAACTACTGTTATATTTATCAATCTGTTGTTCAATTTTTTCAACTTGTGTCTTTTTTATTCTAAGTGGAGGATATTTTTCCTTAGTTTTAGAAATAGGTGTAGATAAGTCTGCACCTAGATCAAATAAGTCATTTTGAATTTCTTTAATTAAATTGATAATCTCTATAAATTTGTTGTCAGTATTATTATTGTTTAAACAAAAGTACACTAAACCTAATGATGAATTTAATTCATCAACAGACCCATAAGCCTGAGGCCTTGGTGAATGTTTTGCAACTCTACTTCCATCAGTAAGGCCTGTAGACCCATTATCTCCTGTACGAGTATAAATTTTATTTAATTTAACCATCAAAGGATCTCTTATATAATAATAGGCAGACAAAAATTAAAATAGCTACCGCCTGAAATACTATTCTATATCTCATTATAAGGTTGCTCTTTGATTTGTTGTACTCTCCGCCTCTAGCCATAGTTATTAAACCCCAAGCAAGGATCAAAACTACTAAAGACATACATATAAACAATATTATATTATACCAATCCATTATAATGATCCTTAAATAATATTAACAAATTTTTCATTTTTATTTATACCAGCTGCTTTGACCGTATTATGCATTAAGCATGCAATGGTCATTGGACCAACACCACCTGGAACAGGTGTGATTTTTTGAGAAACATTAATAACTTTTTCAAAATTTATATCTCCTACAATTTTATATTTTTTTTCATTAGTTTTTGCATCGTCTAATTTTAATCTGTTAATACCAACGTCTATTATGATTGCATTGGGTTTTATATAGGTGTCGTCAATCATTTCAGGTCGTCCAATTGCTGATATCAAAATATCAGCATTATTACAATGTTCTTTGAGATTTTTTGTTTTAGAGTGAGTTATAGTAACAGTACAGTTAGATGAAAGTAACAATGAGGCCATAGGTTTGCCAACAATATTAGATCGACCAATAATCACAGCATTTTTCCCATCTAACTCATTCAATTCTTTTTTTAGCATATAGAAACACCCCAGCGGCGTACAAGGAACAAAGTTAGGGTCACCCATCAACAACTTGCCAAAGTTAATTGGATGGAAACCATCAACATCTTTAAAGGGATCGATTGACTGAATTATAAGTTTTTCAGAGATATGAAGTGGAAGTGGAAGTTGAACAAGAATTCCATCTACATTTGTGTCTTTATTTAATTTACATATCTCGTTTAATAAATGTTCTTCACTAGTCTCAATAGGAAGCTTGATTTCTACAGACGTAATATTATTTTTTTGAGCTGTAAGTATCTTATTTTTAACATATATTTTACTTGCAGGATCTTCACCAACTAATATGACAGCTAAACATGGGTTGCGAAGAAATTTTTTTGAATAGTGATTACTTAATGGAAAAATTTCTTTAAGAAGATTTTCAGCATACTGCTTACCATTAATAATTTTATTAATATTTTGCATAAAATATTTTATAATCCTAGTCTATAATCTGTGATTAAATTTTTTAAAAAACTCAGTAAAAGTATTACTATAACTGGAGACAAGTCTATGCCTGATAATAATGGAATATACTTTCTAATTTTACCCAATAATGGTTCATGAATTGAAATAAGTGCTCTAAAAATAGTATTTATGATTTTATTATAGTTGTTAATCATTTGAAATTGGATAAGCAGGGTCATAACTACATAGACAAATAATGTATATAAGTAGAGAGTAATTATTTCATTGATTAATATTAGCAGTGCATTCATTTAGATAACTAGTTAGTTTATTTTACTTTTATATAAATAATACTTATTAATAATAATACCATAGTTATTATAAAATTTTTATATAAATAAGAAAAAGGACATTGAAAATGTTTGTTATAAAAAAAAATAAATTATTTCGCCTTTTTGTAACGATTTCAACTATTTTTATTTTTCCTTCAAGCTCCATAGCAGATAAATATAATTGGAATAATATTGTAAAAGAGGCATCTGGTCAGACTGTTTATTTTCACGCATGGGGCGGAGCTGAAAATATAAATACATATATAAATTGGGCAGCAGAGACAGTTAAAAAAACATATAATATTAATGTTAAGCATGTAAAAATTTCTGATACTTCAAATGTTGTAAGTAGAATATTAGCTGAAAAAAACGCTAAAAATAATAAAAATGGTGCTGTAGATTTAGTATGGATTAATGGTGAAAACTTTTCTTCAATGAAAAGAAATAATTTATTGTTTAAAAAAAATTGGGTTATTGAGCTTCCAAATTCTAAATTTCTAGATTTTAAAAACAATCCAAGTTTACTAAATGATTTTGGTATTCCTACAGATGGAATGGAAATGCCCTGGGGTGTATCACAATTAAACTTTTATTATGACAGTAAATATATAAACACGCCTCCCAAATCAGCCTTAAGTCTAAAAAAATATATCTTAAATAATAGAGGAAGGTTTACTTTTCCTCAGCCACCAGACTTTGTTGGTACAAGTTTTTTAAAGCAAATTTTAATTGAGTTAATTGCTGATAAAAGTATTTTAAAACGAGAATATATTAAATCTGAACATGAAAAATTGCTTGGTCCTTTATGGAATTGGTTAGATGCAGTCACTCCTAATTTGTGGAGAAATGGAAAAAATTATCCATCTAACTATTTATCTTTAACTGAACTTGTTGCTGATAGAGAAATAGATATTGGAATGGCATTCAATATTGCTCATGCCTCGAATGCTATATCTGAAGGTAAACTTACTAACACTGTAAAGAGTTATATTCATAATGGTGGAACCTTAGCTAATGTTCATTTTTTATCTATTCCCTATAATTCTTCAAGTATTGCGTCAGCTAAAGTTTTTATTAATTTTCTAATTTCTCCTGAAGCACAATTAAAAAAACAAAACAAAGATTTTTGGGGTGATCCAAGTGTTTTGTCATCAAAAAAACTTATGCCTGAATGGAAAAATAAATTTTTAAATTTACCAAGAGGTGCTGCAACATTAAGTAATGAAGAGTTAGATTTAAAACTTGAAGAGCCTCACCCTTCTTGGGTAAAGGTTATTGAAGATAAGTGGATAAAAAAATATGGATCCAATAATTAACTTTCAGATAAAAAAAACTTGAGTTTTCGATTTATTCAAATTCTTTTAATGCTTTTAGCTTTAATAGTAATTACTCCAATTTTTTTTGGTTTCTTAGGTTTTTTTTTACCGTCATTTGGCTATTTTCCTGTTATTGGTCAAAATAATTTTGGATTAAGTTATTTTTATTCCTCGTTTGAATTACCGGGAATATCAAAATCTATTATATTATCTGTTTTCACGGGCTTTTTCTCTACTATTCTTGCCTTGTTTTTTTCACAAGTTATTATTTTAAACCTCTTTCAAACAAAAATTTATAAATATATCAGAATAATTATATCACCTCTTTTGGCTCTGCCACACATAACCATGGCAGTAGGTTTAATTTTTTTATTTTCGCCAAGTGGTTTGTTTTTTAGATTAATTTCTCCATGGTTAACTGGTTTTGATAGACCTCCAAATTTCTTTATTGTTCCAGACGATTATGGTATATTTCTAATCTTAGGTCTTGTTTTAAAAGAAACTCCTTTTTTTTTATTACTCTCCTTGTCTGCATTAGAACAGTTGCCTGCTAATCAATTATTTAATGTCGGTAAATCTCTTCAACATCATAGTTTTTCAACTTGGTGCATATTGATATTTCCATTAATATATAAAAAACTAAGGTTAGTAGTATTTATTGTTATTGCATTTGCAGCATCTGTTGTTGACATGTCATTATTGCTTGCCCCGTCTACGCCATCTACTTTAGCCATTAGAGTATTCCAAATTTATCAAACTTCAGATTTAGATTCAATATTTGTTGCGTCTAATTTAGCCTTAATTCAACTATTTTTAATAATAGTTCTTATTTTGTTTTGGATTATTTTAGAAAAAATAATTAAGAAAAATTTCTTTTACATATTTCTAATTCGCATACTATCTAGAAAAAAATCTATATTTACAGATAGCTTTTTTATTGTTGCGATAGTTTTATTTTTATTATCTACAATAGGTATATTGTGTTCAATTTTTTGGAGCATTGGTGAAAATTGGTATTTTCCAAAATTTTTCCCAGATACATTTGATTTTTCTAATATTACTAATTTTTTTTATAAAAACCAATCATTAGTCTTAATATCCGTATATATATCTTTTTTGGTTTCAAGTTTGTCAATAATTTTAATTATAATTTGGGCTGAATTAGCTGAAATACTAAACATCAAATATTTTTATTTTGAATGGATAATATTTATCCCGTTGTTTATTCCTCAAATATCATTTTTGGTTGGTCTTCAGAGTTTTATTGTAACGCTTAACTTTCAGGATTTTCTAATACCACTGATACTTGTAGAGTTACTATATGTGTTGCCATATTGTTTTATAATTTTAACTCCAGCTTTAAGAGAAATTAAAAAAGAATTTATTAAGGTTGGATTAAGTTTGGGGAAAAACAGAATTGAAAGATTGTGGCAAATAAAAATTCCATTAATCTTTTCTACTTTATTAACATCCTTTGGTATTGGAATGATTGTTTCTTTATCATTATATACGCCTGTTTATTTTATAGGTGCTGGTAGAATAACTACTCTTACGGTAGAAGCTCTAAATTTAGCTTTAAGCGGTTCAAGACAAGATTTAGGTTTGGCAACTTTTTTTCAGGTTATCATTCCAATATCAATTTTATTAATTATTGCTTATTTAAACAAAAAAATCACTAAATGGAGGTATTAAAAACTTTAAGATTACTTGATAAGCTTAGTTAAATCACTTATAGAACGAATATGTAATTTTTCAGGAGAGTAATTTGTCGAATTTATCTGCATTTAAAGGTAAGAAAATAGCTATTATGGTAGCAAGTGGCTTTAATGAAGAGCAGTTTTTAATAATTCAAAAAACTCTTTTAGCAGCTGAGGGATCTTATACAATAATTTCAAGAGATATTGGGACAACGAATGGCTGGGCTTCAAACAATTGGGGTCTTTCTTATCCTGTTGACCAAGCTGTATCTGAGACACTAGCAATTGATTTTGATGCTCTTATAGTTCCAGGTGGGTCAAATCAAATTGAAACTTTAAGCAACGATCTTCATGTCAGACGAATTTTAAGGGCTTTTTTAAGAGAAAACGAACCTGTTGCTTTAGCAGGAGTGTCAACAATGTTACTAACTACCATAGACGCTGCAAAAGGAAGAAAAGTTGCTGCCTCAGATGCTGATAGTGCTCTTTTAATAGCTGCAGGAGCTGAAATAATTGATAACCCTACTGTTCGAGATACTAATTTAATAAGTGCAACAAGTGGAGAAACAGGAATCTCAGATCTTTTGGAAATGTTAGCTCAAGCTATAAACGATAATACACAAAATTAGGTTATCTCAGTGAGTAAAATAAAAATAATTAGTCCTTGTATTGGTGTTTGCAAATTAGACATAGATAGTAATATCTGCGTTGGATGTTTAAGGACTGCCGATGAAATAGCAAATTGGCCTCAATTAGACAATGAAAAAGCAATGCAAATTATGGGACAAATCAAAGATAGATATATCACTGAAAAAACATCAAACTAAAATTTAAGGAACTAGTGAAAATGCACAAATATAGAACTCATAAATGTGATGAACTTCGACATGACAATGTCAAAGATGTTGTAAAGCTATCTGGTTGGGTCCATAGAAAAAGAGATCATGGACAACTTATATTTATTGACTTGAGAGATCATTACGGCTTGACACAAGTGGTTGTGGATTCATCAAACGATAATTTTTCTATTATTGAAAACCTGTCTCTTGAAAGTGTAATAACCATTACTGGAATTGTAGTTGAAAGGTCTTCAGATACAATTAACAAAAGTCTTCCGACTGGTGATATAGAAGTTAATTTAACTGAATTAGAAATTATTTCAAAATCTAATGCTTTGCCTCTTCAAGTAAATTCTGATGAAGATTATGGTGAAGAGACAAGGTTGAAATTTAGGTATTTAGATCTTAGAAGAAACAGGCCTCATTCAAATATAATATTGAGATCAAATATTATACAAACAATTAGAAACAAAATGTTAGAGTTAGGGTTTATAGAATTTCAAACGCCTATTCTAACCGCTTCTAGCCCAGAAGGCGCAAGAGACTTTTTAGTCCCCTCCAGGCTAAACAAGGGTAAGTTTTATGCATTGCCTCAAGCCCCTCAACAATTCAAGCAATTAATAATGGTGTCTGGATTTGACAAATATTTCCAAATTGCTCCTTGTTTTAGGGATGAGGATAGTAGAGCAGATAGGTCACCAGGAGAGTTTTATCAACTTGACTTAGAAATGTCCTATGTAGATCAAGAAGATGTTTTTGATGCAGTTGAACCAGTCATAAGAGAAGTTTTTACAAAATTCTCAAACAAAACAATTGATGAAGTTTTTCCAAAAATTACTTACAAAGATTCAATGCTTAAGTATGGAAACGATAAACCAGATTTAAGATTTGATCTTGAAATTCAGGATGTTACTGAAGTATTCACTAATTCTGGCTTTAGTATTTTTGCTAATTCTATTGAAAAAGGATCAGTTGTTAGGGCAATCCCTGGCCCAGAATGTGGTTCAAGGTCAGTTGCTGATAGAATGAATAGTTGGGCACAATCAGAAGGCGCTCCTGGAATGGGGTATATAATATATAGTGAAAGTACAGCAAAAGGACCAGTTGCAAACGCGTTAGGTATTGAAAAAGCTTTAAGTATGCGAGATTTATTCAACCTAAAAGATGGAGATGCTTTGTTTTTTTCTTGTGCCAAAGAAAACGATGCGGCGAGTTTGGCAGGTAAAGCAAGAGTAAAAATTGCAACCGATAAAAAACTTATAAAAGAAAATATATTTAAATTTTGTTGGATAGTTGACTACCCAATGTTTGAAAAAGATGAAAACACAGGTAATATAGAATTTTCACACAATCCTTTTTCTATGCCGCAAGGAGGTATGGATGCACTTTTGAATAATGATCCATTAGAAATACTAGCTTATCAATATGACTTAGTATGTAATGGTATAGAATTATCTTCAGGAGCTATAAGAAACCACGTTCCTGATATCATGTATAAAGCTTTCGAAATTGCTGGTCACAAGCCTGATGTTGTCGATAATAAGTTTCCTGGCTTAATTAATGCTTTTAAATTTGGAGCTCCGCCGCATGGAGGGATTGCTCCTGGAATTGATAGAATTGTTATGTTACTAGCTGATGAACCTAATATAAGAGAAGTGATTTTATTTCCAATGACAGGTAAAGCAGAGGATTTAATGATGAATGCACCTAACGATATCAATGAAGTTCAACTGAAGGAACTTGGTATAAAATTAGACAAGAAAATTAAAATTAATTAGTTTTAACGTCCATATTATTTCTATGCATTGATATAGTGAAACCTATAAACAGGATTAGAGCACCAGTTTGATGTAAAGCACCTAGGTGTACAGGAACCATATTTATCAAAGTTACAATACCTAACAAAAACTGAAAACAAACAACACAAGATAAAAAGATAGCTATTCTTTTAGTTTTTAAACCTTTGTTGCTATTATAAGATTTAAAGCTATAAATTAAAACAGTAATCATTGTTAAGAGAGCCAAGTGTCTATGGTGGAATTGTGCGGATGCTGGGTTTTCAAATGGGTCTAAAAATTTATATTCTCCGTAATTTTCTGGTATTAGACTACCGCCCATTAATGGGTATTCGTTATACATTAGGCCAGCATCCATACCAGCAACAAAAGCTCCAGCAACAATTGTTGTAGATAAAATTAAAAAAACTAAAAAACTAAAATTTAATTTAATTACAGAATGTCCTTCTTTGGTGTCAAGATAAGTCCAGACTAAAAGAAATAATATTAACAAAGCATTCGATAAGTGAACTGTCAGTCTATATTGAGATACAGATGGATCATTAACTAACCCTGACTTTACCATCCACCAGCCAATAAAACCTTGAAGACTTCCAAGTATTAACATTAGGATTATTTTGTTTAGTGTTTGTTTTGGAATTTGTTTAAGAAATAAAAAAATTATTAATGGTATAATAAAAACAAAACCTATTAATCTACCCCATAGTCTATGAAAATATTCCCAGAAAAATATTTTTTTAAATTGAGGTAATTCTATTCCATGATTTTTGTATATGTATTCAGGGGAATGTTTATATAGATCAAAAACTCTATTCCACTCTAAGTCTGACATTGGGGGAAGAAAGCCAAGTAAAGGCCGCCACTCAACCATTGATAAACCTGAACCAGTCAATCTTGTTATGCCACCTATAATCACCATTAAAAATACCATCAAGGCTGATACTAACAGCCAAGTGGAAATATATTTTTGAGAAGATGTAGCTATATATGGCATTATAACATTACTGGAGCATTAGAAATCATACCATATTGATGATTAATTGATTCAGAAAAATCAATATTTCTAATAATTTTTTTATTTGATCTTGAAAGTTAATATTACGCTTACTATTTAAGCATCATCAATAACTCGTTTATTGTTTAAATTTAACTTTTAAAATAGGGAGATAAGGCATGAAGTTTAGGCCACTTCACGATAGAGTTGTAGTTGAGCGTCTCGAAGCAGAGGAGAAAACTGCAAGCGGTATTATAATTCCAGATTCAGCACAAGAAAAACCAATGCAAGGTAAAATAGTTGCAGCAGGTTCAGGAGCACGTGATGAAACAGGTAAAATTCAACCTCTAGATGTTAAAGAAGGTGATGTTGTACTTTTTGGAAAATGGTCCGGTACTGAAGTTAAGCTTGATGGAAAAGATCTATTGATCATGAAAGAAAGCGATATCATGGGAATAATGGGTTAATTTATTCTTTTATTTAAAAAATTACGTTACAATTTGAAAGGACGATAAAATGGCTGCTAAAGAAGTCAAATTTGGTGCAAATGCACGTGCTCAAATGTTAGAAGGTGTAGATATTCTAGCTGAAGCTGTAAAGGTTACACTTGGACCTAAAGGAAGAAATGTTGTTATTGATAAAGCATTTGGAGCTCCAAGAATAACAAAAGACGGCGTTACTGTTGCAAAAGAAATTGAACTTAAAGATAAATTTCAAAATATGGGCGCCCAAATGGTTAGAGAAGTCGCATCTAAGGCAAACGATGTTGCCGGTGATGGTACTACTACTGCCACAGTTTTAGCGCAAGCAATTGTTAAAGAAGGTTCAAAGGCAGTAGCCGCTGGTCTTAATCCTATGGATTTAAAAAGAGGAATTGATTTAGCTATTGAAGCTGTAGTTGCTGATTTAGAAACACGAACCAGCAAGATCTCCACCAATGCAGAAGTTGCACAAGTTGGTACACTTTCAGCTAATGGTGAAAGTGACATTGGAGACATGATAGCAAAAGCCATGGATAAAGTTGGTAACGAAGGTGTGATCACAGTTGAAGAAGCAAAAACTCTTGCAACAGAATTAGATGTTGTTGAGGGAATGCAATTTGACAGAGGTTATTTATCACCATATTTCATTACAGACGCAGATAAAATGAAGGTTGTAATGGATGATCCTTACATTCTTCTTTTTGAAAAGAAATTAGCCAATCTTCAAGAAATGCTACCTGTTCTAGAAAAGGTTGTTCAGTCTGGAAAACCTCTTTTGATAATAGCTGAAGATGTTGAAGGTGAAGCTTTAGCTACGCTAGTTGTCAATAAACTAAGAGGTGGTTTAAAAATAGCTGCTGTAAAAGCTCCAGGTTTTGGCGATAGAAGAAAAGCTATGCTTGAAGATATTGCAATATTAACAAAAGGCGATTTAATTTCTGAAGATTTGGGTATTAAATTAGACAATGTTACTCTTGAAATGCTTGGAACAGCCAAACGTGTTGAAGTTACTAAAGAAGAAACCACAATTATAGATGGTGCAGGCACTAAAGATGATATTGCAGCCAGATGTAATCAAATCAGAGCTCAAATAGAAGAAACAACGTCCGACTATGATAAAGAAAAGTTACAAGAACGTTTAGCAAAATTAGCTGGCGGTGTTGCTGTTATTAAGGTTGGTGGTGCTACTGAGGTTGAAGTTAAAGAGCGTAAGGATCGTGTTGACGATGCTATGCATGCTACAAGAGCAGCTGTCGAAGAAGGTATTGTTCCAGGTGGAGGTGTTGTTTTTGTGAAAGCTATCCCTGCATTAGACAAAGTAAAATTTGATAACCCTGACCAAAAAGTTGGTATTGATATTGTTAGAAGAGCATTAAAAGCTCCAGCAAAACAAATAGCTGATAATGCTGGCCAAGACGGAGCGGTTATTGTTGGAAAACTTTTAGAGTCAACTGACGCAAACTTTGGTTTTAATGCTCAGACTGGTGAGTTTACAGACTTAGTTAAGGCTGGTGTTATTGACCCTACTAAGGTTGTGAGATCAGCTTTACAAAATGCAGCTTCTGTTGCAGGTCTTTTAATTACTACTGAGGCAATGGTTGCTGATAGGCCAGAACCTACTTCTGGTGGCGCTGCAGGCGGAATGCCTGACATGGGCGGCATGGGCGGCATGGGCGGCATGGGCGGCATGGGTGGTATGCCGGGTATGATGTAAATAACCGTTTAAAAATTTTTTTAAAACACCTCGCGATTAATTTTGTGAGGTGTTTTTTTTGTTTAAAAAAAGATAAATTCTTGCATACAAATGACATCTATTATAGCTATAGGTAAATTCTAACAGAAATAAATTTATGGATAATTCAGAAATATATAAATTAGCTGAGAAATCAAATTCTTGGGCCTTTGTTGAAGCTAGAAATTTAAGAGATAGATTGAATAAGTTAGGTTCGTCGGCAGGTTTAGATGGAGAAAATCCAGTTTTATTTGAAACTGGATACGGCCCCTCTGGATTACCACATATAGGTACTTTCGGAGAAGTAGCCAGAACTAATATAGTACGTCATGCATTCCATATCTTAACTGGTAGAAATACAAAGTTAATATGTTTTTCAGACGATATGGATGGTTTTCGTAAAGTTCCTGAAAACGTACCAAATCAAGATTTACTTCAAAATTATTTAGACCAACCCCTTACCAATGTTCCAGATCCCTTTGAAAAGTATGATAGCTTTGGATCTCACAATAACGCTAAATTAAAAGAGTTTTTAAACCAGTTTGGTTTTGAATATGAATTCATCTCTGCAACTGATTGTTATAAAAGTGGAAAATTTGATAATGCTTTAAAAGAAATCTTGTTACATTATGAAAGTATAAAAAATATAATTTTACCTACTTTAGGCGAAGAAAGAAAAAAAACTTATAGTCCTTTTTTGCCAATTTGCCCTAATTCTGGGAAAGTTTTACAAGTTAATATCGAGTCTATCAATCAAGAAAATAATACAGTTAGTTATTTAGACGATAATACTAAAGAATTAGTAACTGTTTCAATTCTAGGAGGGTCGTGCAAGTTACAATGGAAGTGTGATTGGGCTATGCGTTGGTTTTCATTAGGAGTGGATTATGAAATGGCAGGCAAGGATTTATCAGAAAGCGTAATTCTCTCAAGTAGAATTTTAAAAGTTCTTGGTAAATCCCCTCCATCTGGTTTTTCATACGAGTTATTTTTAGATAGTAATGGTGAAAAAATTTCAAAATCTAAGGGTAATGGTCTTTCTATTGAAGAATGGTTAAGATATGGAACCCCAGAATCTTTAAGTTTATTTATGTATACAAATCCCAAAAGGGCAAAAAAGCTTTACTTTGACATTATTCCTAAAACAACCGATGAATATTTTTCTCATTCAAAAAAATATGAAGAACAAACTGCTGAAGAGAAAATTGAAAATCCAGTTTGGCATCTTCATAATGGTCAACCGTCTAATGTAAATTTTCCAGTTACTTATACATTATTATTAAATTTAGCATCAGTTTGTCATGCAGAAGATATTGATGTTGTTTGGGGTTATGTATCAAGTTATGCTCCAAATTTGAAAAGATCTGCAGAGTTAGATTCTTTAATACAATTAGCCGTAAACTACTATAAAGAAAAAATTGAACCTTATAAAAAATATAGATTGCCCGATGATAAGGAAAGAAAAGGTCTTATTGAATTAGTTCAAATCCTCAAAACTTTGGATCATAACACCTCATCGGACGAAATCCAGTCAATCGTATTTGCAATTGGAAAAAAACTTGAGTATCAAAATTTGCGTGATTGGTTTAAAGGTTTATATGAAACAGTTTTAGGTCAATCAGAAGGCCCTAGAATGGGAAGTTTTATTAAGTTATATGGAATTGAATCAACAAAACTATTATTAGAAAAGGTTCTTGAAGGTCATTTAACAAATAAATAGGTCAATAATGATTTGGAAATTTATTACTTTTTTAGTTCGTATATTAGATCCTGAAAAAGCTCATAATATTACTTTGTTAGCTTTGAAATATGGTTTGCATCCAAGGCTACAAAAAATAAAAATCAAAACAAAAATAAAAAATTTAGAATTTACAAATCCACTTGGAATTGCTGCGGGTTTTGACAAAAATGCTGAAGTAATAAAAACAATACATTCTTTGAATTTCGGTTTTACTGAAGTTGGAACAATTACTCCTATATCACAATATGGAAATCCAAAACCTAGAGTATTTAGGTTGGAAAAAGATAAAGCCATAATTAATAGAAATGGTTTCAATAATTTGGGTATGGAAAAAGCCAAAAAAAAACTAGAGGATTATAGAAGAAAATTTCCTGTGGGAAGTGAGTTTCTTGTTGGCATTAATATTGGACCTAACAAAGACAGCAAAAATAGATTTAATGATTATGAAATCCTTTCAGAAAATCTTTCAAAATATGCAGATTACATAACAATTAACATATCATCGCCTAATACTCCCAATTTGAGAGATTTTCATGAATCTAAACACTTAAAAAAAGTAATAATTTCCGTAAAAAATGGAATTTTAAAATCTAACAATTCTAATTTAGTTCAAGTTTTTCTAAAAATTGCTCCTGACATTACTTTAAATGACTTAGAAGAAATTATTCAGGTTTCAAATCAGGAGGGCATAACTGGTTTTATAATATCCAATACGACAATCGATAGAAAACAAGACCTTAAGTCTTTAAACTCTCAGGAAATGGGAGGATTGTCTGGAGTACCATTGTTTTTAAAGTCAACCAGATTATTATCTCAAGCTAATCAAATTATAAAAGAAAATAATTTTAAACTTCATTTAATTGCCGCAGGAGGAGTTGCTGATTGTCAATCTGCATATGCAAAAATATTGTGTGGAGCACATTTAATCCAATTATATACATCAATGACATATGAAGGTCCTTTGGTTGCAAATAAAATAATAAAAGGCTTATTGATGTTAATGAAAAGGGATAACATTCTTAATATTGATGATATTAGAGGAATTATAAAAAATCCAGAAACAGCAATGAAAATTGCATTTGAGGGTTTTAAGCAATATAAAAGTTGATTACTTTTCATTTTGCTTGACCTTTTTAAAGTCATAATTTATATAGATATCTTATTAATTTAGGGGTCAAGAATGTCTAGAGTGTGTGAAATTTCTGGTAAAAATGTTATGAGTGGCAATAATGTTAGTCATGCTAAAAATAGAACTAGAAGGAAATTCTTACCCAATTTACAAAATGTAAAATTATTCAGTAAATCCCTAGATAAATTCATTAATATGAAGATATGTGTTCGTTCTCTTAAGACAGTTGAGAAGAATGGGGGTCTAGACGATTACTTGAAGAAGACAAGTAATAGGGTTTTAGCACCAGAGGCCTTAGCTATAAAAAACACAATCTTAAAGCATGCAAAAAAAGATCAAAACGTTACTTAGCTTTAATCTTCATTAAATAAATCAGCTAATTGCTCAGTCAGAGCTCCACCAAGTTGTTCTGCGTCTGTTAAAGTTACAGCTTTATTGTAATATCTAGTGACGTCATGGCCTATCCCAATAGCAACAAGTTCAATAGGTGATCTGCTTTCTATGAATGAAATAACTTGTTTTAAATGTAACTCAAGATAATTTCCACTATTTGATGATAAGGTTGTGTCATCTACTGGCGCTCCATCACTTATAACCATCAAAATTTTTCGATCTTCTAATCTTCCTAATAATCTTTCATGAGCCCAAATTAAGGCTTCCCCGTCAATATTCTCTTTTAAAATACCTTCTCGTAGCATTAGGCCTAATGAATTTTTTGCTCTTCTCCATGGTGTGTCAGCAGGTTTATAAATAATGTGTCTTAAATCGTTTAGTCTACCAGGGTAAGAGGGTTTACCATCATTAATCCATTGTTCTCTCGATTGTCCACCTTTCCATGCTTTGGTTGTGAAACCTAGAATTTCAACTTTAACTCCACATCTTTCTAAAGTTCGTGCCATTATGTCTGCACAAATGGCTGCTATGGTTATTGGACGACCTCTCATAGATCCAGAGTTATCAATTAATAAAGTCACAATGGTATCCCTGAATTTCATATCTTTTTCCTGTTTATAAGATAGTGGAAATAATGGTTGAGTGATTATTCTAGAGAGTTTTGAAGCATCTAACATTCCTTCTTCAAGGTCAAAGTTCCATGTTCTATTTTGCTTGGCTTGTAATTTTCTTTGAAGTTTATTTGCGAGTCTAGCTATAGCTCCTTGTAAAGTTTCTAGTTGTTTGTCTAAGGTTGCTCTCAATCTACTTAACTCTTCTTCTTCGCATAAGTCTGTTGCGTTCACAATCTCATCAAATTTTGAAGAAAATACTTGATAATTAGAGCTATCTTGACTTTTACCTTGATTATGTCCCGCAAGAGGATTGGAAGCAATTTCACCCTCACCTTCACCGTCCTGATCCTCTAAATCTCCATCTTGTGCTTCTCCATCTAATTCTCCCTGATCTTCTTGTGTATCTGCACCTCCGTCTAAGCCAGCTTCCTGATCATCTTCTGATTCACCTTGAGAAGAATTATTATCATCCTCATTTTCATTTTGGTCAGAGTTGTTGTCTTCATTATCATCTTCATTATTACTATTATTATTGTCGGTTTCACCAATATCCGCTTGAAGCGCAGTTAATAACTCTTTTGTTTTTTTTGCAAAAATTTCTTGGTCTTGAGTATTTTCGGATAGTTGATTTAGAAGATTGCCTATCCTACTATTTATCCAGGGACGCCACTTCTCTAGGGATATTAATGTGTTTGATGGTGAATCAGAGCCTGTTATTTTTTCTCTTATGACTAAATGAAGTGCATTAACTAAAGCCTCTTTGTCCTCGTTGCCAGGAATAGGTAAAACAGCTTCTTTAAATTTTCTTACAACTAGTTCTTGTAAATTATTTTTTACACCTAAAAGTTTTTTAGTGCCTTCAGCTTCTATACGAGCTTCTTCTGCTAATTGAAATATTTGAGAAGAAAGTTCAGATTTAGGAGTTAATTTAGTATGTAAAATTGGATCATGGTATTTTATTTTTAAAGCAATTTTGTCAGCTTCACCTCTTAAACTATTTAATTGCTCTTTATCTAATTCTTTTAATATTTGCGGCAACCTTATTTCTTTTGAAGATAAGTGGCTTGAAGTACCAGAAAACTTGATTTCACGCTCATTATCAAAGTCACCTGAAATCGCTTTTAATGTGGAAGCAGTTGCTATTTGAAATTGAGAATTTTCAGACTTATTAGTCATTTTAGGATTTAATCATCATTGGACTTTTTTGTTTCAATTAGATCTCTACCAAAACATCTTTGATAATATTCAGATACTATCGGCCTTTCCATTTCATCACACTTATTGAAGAAAGTTAACTTGAATGCTAAATCTATATCCTCAATTATATTTGTGTTTTCCGCCCATGTAATCACTGTTCTAGGTGACATTACAGTTGACAGGTCACCTGAAACAAAGCCATTCCTTGTCAGCTCAGCAATCGCTACCATAGATTTAATAGTTTCCTTACCTTCTTTAGAGTTAAAGTTTGGTACTTTAGATATAACAATTTTTTCTTCTGCATCTGCATGGAGATAATTTAAAGTTGAAACAATAGACCATCTATCCATTTGACCTTGATTGATTTGTTGCGTTCCATGATATAAACCTGTTGTATCACCTAATCCAACTGTGTTAGCAGTAGCAAATAATCTAAAATTTTGATGAGGATTAATCACCCTATTATTATCCAATAGCGTTAATTTTCCAGCTACTTCAAGTACTCTTTGAATAACAAACATAACATCTGCTCTTCCTGCGTCATATTCATCAAAAACAATGGCAACTGGGTTTTGAAGTGCCCATGGTAAAACGCCTTCTCTAAACTCTGTAACTTGCTTACCTTCTTTTAGAACTATGGCATCCTTCCCAACTAAGTCTAAACGGCTAATGTGACTATCTAGGTTAACTCGAACACACGGCCAATTTAATCTTGCTGCAACTTGTTCTATGTGTGTAGATTTCCCAGTTCCATGATAACCTTGAATCATGACTCTTCTATTGTAACAAAAGCCTGCTAAAATTGCTTTAGTTGTAACTTCGTCAAATAAGTAAGAGTCATCAATTTCAGGCACAAATTTAGTTTTTTCTTTAAATCCTAAAATTTTCATACTTGTTTTAAAACCAAAAGTTTTTTCTGAATCTATAACTAATGACAGTGAATTAGGAAAAGTGTCTTCGTTAAAGTCCATATTGTTAGTTAAACTAACTTTGTTCATTATAATTTCTCCAGATATAGGTTTTATTTTTTAGTTTCAAGTTTTGTAAAAGTTTTTAAAATTGTTTTATATGCATTAGATATATCAATAAATTTATCTTTATTATTTGGAGATGCAACTGAATTTTGTGCATCTGGATGCCATTTTTTAGCTAGTATTTTATATCTTGATTTAATTTCTTTCAGAGTACTGTCTGAATTAAGTTCTAGAACTTTAAAACAGTTTTCTAATTTTTTATCAATTACTTTATTTTTCTTTAATTTTTTTTTGTTCATCAAAGAATTTAAAGGCTTTTTCAAAATCATGATTTATTGTTTTAGTACCAAATTTCCAGCTAGGTCTATCCCATGTAACAGATTTTCGTATCTCAAGCTCTAGCTCTTCTTCGTTTAAACCAGCAAAATAATTCCATGACTTATTAAAAGCTCTTACACAGTCGATACAAAAATAATAATATTCTTTAAGATTATCTCTTGATTTAGGTGCAGGATATATACCTAATTCTTCACAATCTGGATTGTTACAAATTCTATTATGATTTTGTTGGTATTTTGTTTTCAGCATTTTACTTCGTTTTTTGTTTTATTAATTATATAATTATGAATTGATACGTGCAACATTGTAATTTGTTTTTTTTAAATATTAATATGTAGTGGAAAAATTTAGTGATTAGAAAAAAAAAGATAGAAACAAGGATAAGTGAACTTTTTCAACCTTATTTTTTTTCTGTTAAGGATGTTTCAGAACAACATCGAGGTCATCAAAGTTTTAAAGAAAATGTTGAAAGCCATTTTGAGGTGATAGTAGTTTCATCAAAATTTGATAATAAAAGTAAAATTCTAAGACATAGAATGATAAATGAATGTCTACAAGAAGATTTTCAGTCCGATCTTCATTCGGTTTCTATTAAAGCTTTCACAATTGAGGAGTACAAAAAGATTAATTAAGTTTGTTGTTCGTATTACTTCCAGCTTCGTTCCATAATCTTAACTGAGAAATAAAATTACCCTTTTTTTGAAGAATCCTAAACCTAACATCAAAGAACCTAAACTCTTGTCCAGGTTCAGGGATGGTTTTTGATTCATATAACACTAAACCAGCAATAGTATTAGCATTTTGGTCAGGTAGATTCCAGCTAAGTGATCTATTTAAGTCTCGGATAGTTACAGATCCATCAATAATAAAAGAACCATCAGGCTGCGGCTTTACTCCCTTAACTGAAATATCAGTTTCGTCGTCAATTTCTCCAACTATTTCCTCCAAAATATCTTCTAAAGTAACAATGCCTCTAAAATCGCCATATTCATCGACTACAACAGCAAAATGTTCTCTTCTAGTTTTAAAAATTTCTAATTGATCAAACAATAATGTGGTTTCTGGAGCAAAATATGGTTGGATAACCAATTCAGAAATATTAATAGAATTAATATTTTTAAAGTTTTTTCTTCTTAAATTTCTAAATAATTCTTTCGCATGAAGTATACCTATAATATTATCAGGATTACCTGAATAAATTGGAATTCTTGTAAAAGGGCTTTCCCCAACAACTTTGAAAATAAATTCAGGTTCAGACTTACTATCAATCATTGTTACAGCGCCACGATGTGTCATTACAGCTTCAATTGTTACGTCATCCATATCAAGCATGCTTGACATCATTTTTCCACGTTCTTTATCACGACTTTCAGTTCCTGCATGTAATTTAATCATGCCTTTGAGTTCTTCTGTTTTTGCTTCATCATCTTCAACAATTGGTCCAGAAACAATTTTTGCAAAACGTTCTGTAATAAATGTTGCTGGTGTTAATATAACAATTATAAAATTTATAATTGGAGCTACTAACAAAGCTGTTTGATCTGCATGGTTATAAGCATATGTTTTGGGAATTACTTCTGCAAAAATAACTAGTATAATTGTCAGTAAAACAGTTATAACAACTAAACCATATTCACCAAAAAAATTTATAGCAAAACTTGTTGCGTAGACAGAAGCAATAATATTTACCAAATTATTGCCGATTAATATTGAGCTAATCATTTTCTCTTTTTTTGCCAATATTTTTTGAATAATAATAGCTCTTTTATTCCCTTGAAGAGCAAGCTGATGAATTCTAGGTTCTGATACCGCAGTTAATGCTGTTTCAGAGCTTGAGAAGAAAGCTGATAATATAATTAAAGATAAGATATTTAAGATAAAAAAAACTAATTCAGGCATTATATCTCTTTGTCTATGAAATCAATTAAATGATTAGCATTCACATCATGTTTTATGAAGGATTCTCCAATTTTATTATTTAATATAAAGGTGAGTTTATTATTACGTGTTTTTTTGTCATATTTAAATTTTTCAATCATTTCCGGCGTATTAATTGAGAAGTTTTTTATTTCTTTTAAAGAGGTAGGAAGTTTTGATTTCTTAAATATATTTATAACTCTTTCAGCATCTGCCTTTGAACAAAATCCCGACATATTTGAAAACTTAAAAGCCATGCATATTCCAATTGCAACAGCTTCTCCATGTATAATTTTCCCATCATAATTTCCGAATGATTCTATTGCATGACCAAATGTATGACCTAGATTTAATAGCGCTCTATTACCATTTTCTTTTTCATCTTTTTGTATTATTTCAGCTTTGATTTGACAACATTCAGTAATCATTTTTTTAAGTTGAAAATTTTCATAGTTAAAAATATTTTCAAGTTCTAACTCAAGCCAGTTAAAAAAATTTTTATTTCTTATAAGCCCATATTTTATAACTTCGGCAAATCCAGCCCTAAACTCTCTGTCCGGCAATGATTTTAATATATTTATATCTGCAATTACTGCTAAAGGTTGGTGAAAAGAACCAATTAAATTTTTGCCAAGCTTTGAGTTTACACCAGTTTTACCACCAACTGAACTATCAACTTGCGACAAAAGAGTAGTTGGTATATTTATAAACTTAATGCCTCTTAATAATACCGAAGCTACAAAACCAGCAATATCTCCAATTACTCCTCCTCCAAAAGCAACTATGACACATTCTCGATCAATTTCATAAGATAAAGCTTGTTCAAGAATATCTGTAAGTTTTAGCATATTTTTAGTTTGATCTCCTCCAGAAACAGATATTAAATCAACAGATAGAGAGATACTTTGTATTAGTTTGACAAAATCTATAAACGTATTATTCAACTCATTTTTATATGAGAAAAAATTATCATGGATAATGATAATTTTTTTATTTTCAATATATTTCTTGAGAAGGCTGTTAGCCTTAGTTAAGATGTTATTACCTACAAAAATAGGGTAAGAAAGGTCTTCTATTTCTTTTTTTAAAGAGACATTTATTATTTCCATTGTCATCTATAATCTTTTTTGTTTTCTGGAGATATAAATTGCATCATTTTTTTTGTTATTTGTTTTTGTGTTAGATTATAAGCGTTTAATTGATGATGTGAAAGTGAATAATATTTCACTCTTTTACTCAAAATTTCAGTAATTGATTTTTCAATATTTCCTTTTATCATTGGCCTTTTTGAACCGTCTCCAATACGTTTGATAAGAATATCTGTTGGAACATTTAGCCAAATGACTTTGGTGTTTTTTAACAATAATTCCCGTGAATATTGATTATCAAAAGCTCCCCCACCTATGCTAATAATTGCTTTTTCATTTTTTTTTACCGCATTTTTAATGACAATTTCAATTTTTGCTTCTTCAACTCTCCTAAAATAAGCTTCACCGTGGGATTTAAAAAGTTCTTTTATAGAAGTGTTGAGTTCTTTTTCAATTAGGTCATCTATATCATAAAAGTTTACATTAAGACTTTTAGAGACAATATACCCAAGCTTTGATTTTCCTGCTCCCATCATACCAATTATTGTAGTAAGTTGAGCATGGTCAGGTTCTTTGCCTAAATAATTGGTTTCTTGACGTATTAACATGATGACAAAATATCATATTAATATATTAAAGACATTAAATTTATATAAAAATTTATTAATGTATAATGTATTATAAAAATATGAGTTACTTTAGACAAAAACTCGCCATATTTTGTTTGTAGATTAGAATTAATATTAGGATTGCTTATGAAAAATTATAGATTTTTATTATTATTTTTGTCACTTCTCGTTTTAGGAGCTTTTGTCGCACTTAAATATATAGATATGCCAGCACCTCACAAAGTTCAAATTAAAATATTAGATGTAAATGATAATGAAGTTAAATAAATCTTTGATCAGTTTTTTTAAATATAGTTTTTACTTTATAGTAATAACTTATTTTAATTTTGCTGTAGCTCAAGTTGACACGTCAAATAAAAAGGAAACTTACTCTAATCCTAAAAAACTCAATATTGAAGTAAGTAATCTTGAAAAACCGTCTTTAGGTTCAATTGGAGTTAAAACAAAGTTAAATAATATTATGGGCTTGGATATATGGAAAAGTATGAACGCAACAAATATAGTTGAGCATTTTAGCTATATTCCAGACGTCGTAACTAGTAAAAGCCTTCAAGATCTTTTAATACAGTTATATTTGAGTTCATCAAATCCTCCAAGTGGAACATCTGAAGAAATAATTAAATTTTTAGAGACTAGGTTATTCAAATTAAAAAGTAGTGGTCAAAGTGAAAAGTTATATCAGTTAATTAATCAATTACCTGATGGTGAGAGATGGAATATTTGGAATCAGTGGATTATTGAATATGAATTAATTGGACGTCAAGATCAAAAAGCATGTAGTAATGTTTATGAGGGATCAAAAAACAATTCTAATCACTTTTGGCAAACAGCCAGAATTTTTTGCTTATCAATTAATGATAAAGTAAGTCAAGCCGAATTTATACTTGATTTATTAAAAGTTAAAGGTTTTGAAGACCCTATTTTTGAAAATTTATTTCAAATCATGAACAACGAACAAGAAAAATTTGAATTAAAAAACAAAGATACTCAGATATTACCTATTCATTTAATTATGATGGATACAATCAAGATACCAATAAAAATCAATTATATCGCTCATTTGGGAATAGAATATACTGAATCTTTATTGAAACTCACATACTTAACTCCCAAAGCGCGTTCGTTCTTATTGGATAAAAAAATTAATTTTACGTTTGTGTCCACCGACCAAATTATTTTAGATTACAAATCTGTTAGTGATGGAGTTATAGATATTGAAAATTCTATATCAAATTACAAAAAAATACCAAATGGACAAAGTAGAGCGAATGTTTGGTTTTCTGTCTTAAGTATAAAAGATGAAGTAAAAAAAGCAGAAACGATTTTAAACTTTTTGAAGTTAGAAATGAAGGTTGGAAGATTTTATGATAGTGTTAATTTATACTTGCCAACTCTAAATAAAATTAAAAATTCTTCTTTGACAAAAGAATTAAATGATACAATCAGAAAAATAAATATAGCTTCTAATCCAGAATTATATGATGGAAATAAATTAGCAAATATCCTTATGTTAAAAAAAGATAAAGAATGGGACTGGAATTTGATTTTAAGTCAAAAAGCTTGGCCGATTATCCCTGTTATTGAAAGAGCTGGAATGATAGGGCCTGAAAATATAAAATGGTTAGATTTTATAAATAAGTTCAATCAAAACAGTTTTGATGAGAAAACATATAATAAATGGAATAGAAACTTTGATCTGGATACATATATATTATCAAAATCTATAGAACAAGCAGCTAAAGAAAATAAAAAATCTTTGACAATTTTGTTAGTAGCTAGGTTAGTCAACAACAATCCTTTTGAAGATTTTGACTTAAATTATTTATTAATTATAAGAAAAGCACTTGTAGATATAGGTTTTGAAGATTTAGCAAACAATATTACTTATGAAATAATGACATCTAAAATTATTAACTTTTAATAAAAACACCAATGATAAAAGACACAACAGTTAAAAATGATGTAATAAACAAAATAATCAATATTATTGATATAGAAAAAGGTTTGTCGAAAAATTCAAAAAATGCTTATACTTCAGATATTATTTTGATGAATGATTGGTTTAGTAAACAAAATATAAATTTTTTAAACGCTAAGGAAATTGACTTTAAAAATTTATTTTCTTTTTTTAAAAGTCAAAATCTTAAACAAAATTCAATTAATAGAAAATTATCTTCAATGCGCCAATTTTATCAGACTTTACAAGAAGAAGAATATATCCAAAAAAACCCTTTAAATAATATTAATAGTTTGAAGAAAGAGAAAAAATTACCCAACGCGTTATCTGAAGATTTAATTACTTTAGTATTAGAGACAGCTAGAGAAAATTTTACTAAATTACAAAGTGAATCCTTAGAAAAAACAAATAAAAGTTTAAGAACTTTAGTGGTGCTAGAAATTCTTTATTCTACAGGTATGAGGATTTCTGAACTTCTAAGTCTGCCTTTATCCGATTTTGTAAACCTTAAAGATAAACTTCAAATTAAAGGCAAAGGAGATGTTTATAGGATGGTTGCTTTTAATAAAAAATCATTTCATTATATAGGTTTGTGGTTGAAACATAGATCCCTTTCGAAAGCGAAAGTTAATAATAAATATATGTTTCCAGAAAAAAATGGTATTGGTCATGTCAGTCGGCAAACCATTTATAAGGATATGCTAAATTTGTCAAAAACTATTGGGCTTGAAAATAAAGATATTTCCCCGCATAAAATAAGGCATAGTTTTGCCACTCATTTATTAAATCGTGGAGCAGATCTTAGGTCTTTGCAAAAATTATTAGGTCATGCTGATATTAGCACTACTGAAATATATACTTATGTAGAACCTGAAAGGTTACGCGGACTTGTTAGGGATGCACACCCACTTGATAAAATAAATTTTAAAAATGAAGAAAGTTATTAAATATGATTAAACATTTTTTATCGTTTGAAAAACAAGTTTCAGATCTTGAAGGTAAAATAGAAGAATTGCGTCATCTATCCTCCGGTGCTGACATTAATATTGCAGAAGAAATTGGAAAGTTACAAGGAGCAGTATCTGAAGAATTAAGATCAACTTACTCTAAACTAACTGCTTGGCAAAAAGTCCAAGTTGCAAGACATCCTGAGAGACCTCACTTTACAGATATTTTAAATCATCTAATGGAGGATTATACACCACTTTCTGGCGATAGAAATTTTGCAGATGATAATGCTCTTACTGGAGGCACAGCCTTCTTTAGGGGGAGAAGTGTTGTTGTAATAGGCATTGATAAAGGAAAAGACACAAATGATAGAATTCTAAAAAATTTTGGTATGGCTAGACCCGAGGGTTATAGAAAAGCTATACGTTTGATGCAACTGGCTGATCAATTTTCATTACCAATTCTCATGTTTGTAGATACTGCTGGAGCTTATCCAGGAAAGGGAGCTGAAGAAAGAGGGCAGGCAGAGGCTATTGCTAGATGCATTCAAAAAAGTTTACAAGTAAGTGTGCCAACGATTTCTGTAATTACTGGAGAAGGAGGTTCTGGAGGAGCAGTGGCATTAGCAGTTGCAAATAATACCTTGATGTTAGAACATGCAATTTATTCTGTAATCTCACCTGAGGGTTGCTCTTCTATTTTATGGAGAAGCTCAGAAAATGCTAATCATGCTGCAGAAGCGTTAAAGTTAACAGCTCAAGATATGCAAAAATTTAATATCATTGATGAAATTATACCAGAACCAACTGGTGGCGCTCATAGAGATCCACATTTAGCTATAAAGAAAATAGGTGATGCAGTAGAAAATAGGTTAATTAATTTACTATCTTTACAAAAAGACGAATTATTAAAATTAAAAGAAGAAAAATATTTAAAAATTAGTTAAATAACGTTTATGTGACTTTAACGATGGTATTGCTAATCTTGCTTTTTTAACTTCTCCTAAATCAATTATAGTATTAATAAAGCAAACATCTTTGCCAGCATCCGCTATTATCTCTCCCCAAGGTGAAATAATTAAAGAATGGCCAAAACTATTCCTACCACACTGATGATGTCCAGTTTGAGCTGGGGCTACAATAAAACATCCTGTTTCTATAGCTCTGGCTTGCAATAGGGTATGCCAATGTATGGGACCGGTTGTGTTTGAGAAAGCTGAAGGAACGGTAATAATTTCGGCTCCATTTTGAGCCAAGTCTTGGTACAAATGAGGAAAACGTATGTCGTAGCATATTGTCATGCCAATTTTAATTTTATTTTTTTGTTCTATAGTTGCTATTATTGCTTGAGAGCCGGGTGAGTATGTTTCAGACTCTTTAAATATTTCTCCATTGGGTAATTTTACATCGAACAAATGGATTTTATCATATCTATACAAAATATCACCACCGGGTCCTATTAAAAATGACCTGTTAGCTATTTTATGTTCAAGTTTTATTGGTAATGAACCAATTAAAATATATATTTTGTTAATTTTTTGCTATTTCTATAAAAGTTTGTAAGCTAATATTTTCTGCTTCTGTTGTTGTTATTTTTTTTGTTTGTTCAGGGTTACTTTGAAGAGAGGTTGCGCATTCAGGTAACGCTATAAAGTTACTGCCATGGTTAACAGCTTCGTTTATGAGAGGTTTTATAGCTTTAAGGGTAACGCTCTCTTGTTCTGTTGAGGTATATTGAAGACATGTTAATGATAAGTTAAAAGACATATTAATTATTAAAAATTTCTAATTTATTTTCTTTTGCAAGCTCATATAAATCGTCACATCCACCAATATGTACAGATCCTAAAAATATTTGTGGGACTGAAGTTTTGCCATTAGCTTTTAAAATCATCTCTTTTCTTTTATCGTAATCATTATCAATATTAATTTCACTAAATTCAATATTAAAATTATTCAGTAAAACTTTTGCTTTGTAGCAAAATCCGCATAAAGAGCTAGTATATATAACAACTTTATTATTTTCTTTCATAATGTAATCCTTATAATTTATTTTTATTAGAATAAGTCCTGTAGACTATATATTAATGAGTCATCAGCTGGAGGCATTTTGAATTGCCTTAACATATTTGCGTTTACCCACTGAATTTCATTTTGCTCCATAGATCTAGGCTCTCCTTCCCATCTTCTACAAACGTATAAAAGCAATAATAATTGGAATTCTTTATAATCAAATTCTGAAAAAGATAGTGGGGCAATACATTTATTGTTAATATCAATGTCTAATTCTTCTTTAACTTCTCTAATAATAGCATTTTCAGGAACTTCGTTTTTTTCAACTTTTCCACCAGGAAATTCCCAGTATCCTGATAAAAACTTTTTTTTTGGACGCTTTGATATTAAAATTTGATCATTCTCATTTATAAGAGCAATTGATACAACTAACTGTAATTTTTTATGATCTATAATCTGCATTAATTTCAATGTATTTGTGGGTTAAATCACAAGTGTAAACAGTTGCTAATCCTTTACCAACTCCGATATCGACTAAAATTTGAATTTTATCTTTTTTTAGATGCTTTGTGGCATTTAGTTCAGAATATTTTTCATAGACCAAACCATTATTAGTAACTTGTTCGTCACCAATAAAAATTTTAATTTTGTCTCTTTCAGCATATTCTCCAGATTTTCCAATAGCCATGATAATTCTTCCCCAATTTGCATCTTCTCCAGCAATTGCAGTTTTGACTAAAGGAGAATTTGCAATTGAAAAAGCTATTTTCTTAGCGGATCTTTTAGAAACAGCGCCAACAACATTGATGGTTATAAATTTAGACGCCCCTTCTCCATCTTTAACAACTAATTTTGCTAAGTCTAACATCACATCATTTAAAGTTTTCTTAAAATTTTGTAAACTTTTATCGTTATAATTATCAATTATTTTGTGCTTTGCCTTTTTTGTTGCAGTTAGTAAAACAGTGTCACTTGTTGAAGTGTCGCTGTCTACAGTGATTGAGTTGAAGCTTTTTTCATTTGCGGACTTTAGCAACTGCTGAAGAATATTTGATGGTAAATTAGCATTTGTAAAAACAAACCCTAACATAGTTGCCATGTCGGGAGCAATCATACCCGATCCTTTGGCAATACCAACAATATCAATTTCAACATTATCAATATGACACTTTTTTGATACTAGTTTAGAGAATGTGTCAGTTGTTCTAATAGCGTTAGCTGCTTTTAACCAGTCTGGCTTTTCTGCTGGCCTCATTTTATTAATGCCATTGATGATTATTTCAGAATCTAATTGCTCACCAATAACACCTGTAGAAGCTGTATATATTTGATTCAAGTTACAGTTAAGTTTTTTTGATAGATAGTTAGAGACATTTAGTACAGTTTCATCCCCGACCTTACCAGTAAATGCATTTGCATTTCCTGAATTAACTATAATAGCTCTTACTGATGGTGATTTAGAAGATTTTAAATTATGTTTACAATGATTTACAGGAGCACTTGAAGTCAACGATTTTGTATAAACTCCCGCAATACTTGCCTCTTGGTCAAATTCTATTAAAAGTAAATCATCATCTTGACAAGACTTGTCTTTAATACCAGAGAAAACAGTTGATATTTTAATATCATTTAAACTGCCTACATTTTTAAAATTTTTTATAAACATAAGTTCTAAATAAATTAATTGTTAACTTTCTGGGCTACATCCTTAAAATCATTTATAATTATTTTTCTATTTTTTCTAAGTTTTTTTTCTAGGTTAGAAAGAGAATTTTTTTTAATTCTATTAATAATATTTTGTTGAATTTCAGATAATTTCTTAGGTTTTGAATTCCTTACGTCATTTAACAATATTATATGAAAACCAAATTTTGTTTTGACAGGCTTTTTTGTTATTTCTCCTTTTTTAAGGGAAAACACTGCCTTTTCAAACTCTTTTACCATTTGCCCAGAAGTAAACCATCCAAGTTTACCTTCATTTTTTCCAGAAGGGCCAATAGATTGGGTTTTAGCTAACTCAGAAAACTTGGCTTTATTTTCTAATTTTTTGAGTATCTCTAACGCTTGTTGTTCTTCTTTAACAAGTATATGACTAGCATTAAATTCTTTTGACGATTTAAATGCTTTGAGATAATTATTATAAAATATCTCAATATTTTCTCTTTTAGTCTGATTTATAAGGAAATTATTTATCCAAAACCTTGCTAAAATTTGATCTTTATTTTTTTTGATCTGATCAATAACTGTTTTATTGAGGTCCAATTTTTCTTTGTAAGCTTGTTCAGTTATTAAATGCTGATTTATAAGTTCATTAATAATATTTGGATATAATTCAGGGAGTGGTTTTTCTTTTAATTTTGCCGGCAATCTTCCATACGCATCCAACACGTCTTGAGCTGTGATTATATGTTCATTTACATTGGCTGCAATTATGTTTTTTGGATTTTCAGCAAGAGCAAGACTAGTTGATAACAAAATAAATAATTTTAGAGACGTGAAAAAAGTTTTAAAGTAAGACATTTTGGTATATTCCAATTATAATATTTATTTTTTCTACAAGTTTTTTTAATACTATACAAGAAATGATGTTTTTTTATTAATACGCATTATATATTATAAACAGAATAAAATTCCTGACTAATCGGAGTCCACTCAATGTTCAACAATTTAACTTCTAAATTTTTTGGTTCGTCCAATGACAGACAAATTAAGAAATACAATCCTTTGGTTCATAAAATTAATGAACTTGAGGATATATTTATTAAGTTATCTGATCAGGAATTAAAGTTAAAAACTATTGATTTTAAAGAAAAATTATCAAATGGTGAAACTTTAGATAATATTTTACCAGAAGCTTTTGCTACTGTTCGAGAGGCAGCTAAAAGAACATTAAGCCAACGCCACTTTGATGTGCAATTGATTGGTGGACTTGTTCTTCATGAGGGTAAAATTGCTGAAATGAAAACAGGAGAAGGTAAAACATTAGTTTCAACCCTAGCGTGCTATTTGAATGCCTTAGAAGGTAAGGGAGTTCATGTGGTAACAGTTAACGATTATTTAGCAAAAAGAGACTCCGAGTGGATGGGGCAAATATATAATTTTTTAGGCATGTCAGTAGGCTGTATTTTATCAGATAAAAATGACGACGAAAGAAGGATTGCTTACAAAGCAGACATAACTTATGGAACCAATAACGAATTTGGTTTTGATTACCTTAGAGACAATATGAAATATAGTTTAGATGAAATGGTTCAGCGTCCATTTAACTTTGCTATTATTGATGAAGTTGACTCTATATTAATTGATGAAGCTAGGACGCCACTAGTTATATCTGGTCAATCTGAAGACTCTTCAACATTATATAAATCAATTGATAAATTTATACCTTTATTGAAACAAGATGACTTTGAATTAGATGAAAAGCAGAGAACTTGTAACTTAACAGATATAGGAATTAATACTGTTGAAGAAGCTTTAAGGTCTGAAAATATGATAGAGGACGGGAGTTTATTTGATATTAAAAATGTTTCACTTTTACACCACATAAATCAAGCTTTAAGGGCTCATAAATTATTCCAAAAAAATACACACTACATGGTTAAAGACGATAGCGTTATTATTATTGATGAATTTACAGGACGAGCGATGGAAGGTAGACGGTTTGGAGAAGGGCAACATCAAGCAATTGAAGCCAAAGAAAAAATTACTGTCCAGCCAGAGAACCAGACTTTAGCAAGTGTGACGTTTCAAAATTATTTTAGAATGTATCCTAAGTTGTCGGGAATGACAGGGACGGCTTTGACAGAGGAAGGTGAATTTTCTGAAATCTATAACTTGCAGGTTTTAGCGGTGCCAACAAATTTAAAAGTTGCTAGAATTGACAGCAATGACGAAATATACAAAACCAACTTGGAAAGAGACGAGGCTGTAATTTTATTAATTGAGGATTGTCAAAAAAACAATCAACCAGTCTTAGTTGGAACGGTATCAATAGAAAAGTCTGAAATTTTATCAAAGCTTTTAAAAGAAAAAAATATTAAGCATGAGGTGCTAAATGCAAAATTTCATGAACAAGAAGCTCAAATAATTGGATATGCAGGAATACCAGGTGCGGTTACTATTGCCACAAATATGGCAGGTAGAGGTACTGATATCCAATTAGGAGGTAATTTAGAAATTAGGCAATCTAATGAGCTTAAATCATCGTCTCCAAATGAGGGGAAATTAAATGATTTAAAAAATGATATTGAAAAAAAGAAAACTATAGCTCTTCAAGCTGGTGGATTATACGTAATTGGAACTGAAAGACACGAAAGTAGAAGAATTGATAACCAGCTTAGAGGTAGAACAGGTAGACAGGGTGATCCTGGGGGTTCAAAATTTTTATTATCTCTCCAAGACGATTTAATGAGAATTTTTGGATCAGATAGATTAGAGAATATGTTAGGAAAACTTGGATTAGAAAAAGGTGAGGCTATTGTCCATCCCTGGATTAATAAAGCCGTAGAAAAGGCACAAGGTAAAGTTGAAGCGCATAATTTTGAAATAAGAAAACAGCTCTTAAAATTTGACGATGTTATGAATGATCAAAGAAAAGTAATTTTTGATCAAAGAAAAGAAATAATGAGATCGGATGATATTAGTGAAATGGTTATTGACATGCGTTACGAAGTTATTGAGTCGGTAGTTTTTAAATCTATTCCAAATCAAAGTTATCATGATCAATGGGATGGAGACGGTTTAATCGAAGATGTAAGAAATTATTTAGGATTAGATGTTCCAATAAAAAAATGGATTAAAGAAGATGGCATTATAGAGAAAGAGATTATTTCTCGTTTAATAGAATTATCAAACAACTTTATGGCAGAACGTGCTGTTAAAATTGGGGTTGATGTTTTTAGACAAGCGGAGAAAACCTTAATGTTACAAGTTTTAGATCAAAGTTGGAAGGATCATTTGTTAATGTTAGATCAGATGAGACAATCCATAGGGTTAAGAGCTTACGCACAAAAAGATCCATTAAATGAGTATAAAAGAGAAGCATTTGAATTGTTTGAAGATATGCTTGATAAATTGAGAAAAACTATAACTTCAGTTTTGTCTAACATAGAAATAAGACAAGAAAATAATGATGAAAATCAACAAATAAATAAACCATTAAAAATAGATAGTGGCAAAATCTCTAGAAATTCGATATGCCCTTTATGTGATTCTGGAAAAAAATATAAGCATTGTTGCGGTAAACTTTAAATAAACTAACATGATAAAATATAAACTAAAATGTCAATCATCATACTGTACTGAACAAAATGGTTTTGATGGGTGGTTTCAAAATATAGAAACCTTTGAAAAACAATTGTATTCAGGGTTAATTAATTGTCCACTTTGTGGAAGTGAAAATGTTTTGAAATTACTAACAACTCCTAGTTTAAAAAAAATCCAAAATACGCATAAAAAAATTACTAAAAATAAAATCCAGAAGAACGCTTTTGGCAATGGTAAGTTAGAAAATATTACAACAATTTTAAGATCTATCAAAAATGAAATAAAGAAAAATTCTACTTTTGTAGGCGATGATTTTGTTAATCAAGCTCGTTCAATGAACCAGGGTCAAATTAAAGAAAAATCTATATATGGACGTGGTACTAAAAAAGAAATAGAAGAACTAAAAGACGAAGGAGTAGAAGTCCTCAATATCCCTTGGATTACAGAGGATCATTAGATTTTAGATTTAAACCTGCAGCACCATAATTAACTTCAAGATTTGAGGATAACTTAAAATTTCCAAACTCCTTATCAAGAAGGTTCTTAATATTAAAAGTAGGTGCAAATCCAGTAAAATTGTCAAGAATAATTTTATGTTTTTCAGCTTCTGAAGCTAGATCATTTGGTGAAATAAATTTTTTGTAATCGTGTGTTCCCTTTGGCACCACACCTAAAACATGCTCCGCAAGATATTTACCTAAAGCTACCCCAAGAATAGATTTATTTATAGTAGTAAAAATGACAAGCCCTCCAAATCGGGATAATTCAGAGATATCAAATAAGAATTTCTGTCTGTCTTTAACGTGCTCTATTATTTCTGATGCTACTACAATATCAAATTTGTTGATAACATTTTTATTTTGAACTTTGATTAAATCACTTGTGCTTGTGCATTTATAAGTTATGTCCAAACGACTTTTCAGCGCATGATCTTTCGCTATTACAATAGCTTTATCAGATGCATCTATTCCAGTAACGACTGCTCCTAATCTTTTTAAAGGTTCAGATAATATTCCACCGCCACATCCAACATCAAGGCATGTTAAACCATTAAGTGGTTTTGTATCTGTTTGCTTTTTGTTAATTAATCTTTTAGCATTTCTTAAAATAAACTCAATTCTTACGTTTGACATTCTATGTAATGCTGCAAAAGGCCCCTTTTGATCCCACCATTTATTGCTTATTAAAGAAAATTGTTCTATTTCTTTTTCGTCTATTGTATTAGTCATAGGCTATATAAAAGAGTTAAATTAAGTTAGGTTAATTATTTATTACTATTTATAATAGGATAACAGAATTTTGGAATTAGTGGTATTGAAATTTGGAGGAACCTCTGTTGCAGATGTGCCTCAAATTAAAAAAATTGCATTAAAAGTAAAATGTGAAGTTGATCAAGGTAATAAAGTTATTGTTGTTGTCTCAGCTATGTCAGGTGTTACAAATAATTTAATAGATCTTGTAAATCAAACATCAAAAAACTTTTCCTTGTCTGAACATGATGTTGTTTTATCTACTGGTGAACAGATTACTTCTGCACTTTTATCAATAGCTTTAGAAGAATTATCTTTGAAAGCACGTTCATGGATGGGTTGGCAAGTTCCAATAGTTTCAGACAACACTCATGGTAAAGCAGTTATTAAAGACATAAAAACATCCAATATAATGGGTTCTATTAAAAAGGGATATATAGCTATAGTTTCTGGATTTCAGGGAATTTCAGAAGATAATAGAATTACAACACTAGGTAGAGGTGGCTCAGACACAACAGCTGTAGCCTTAGCAGCAGCTTTTTCAGCTGATCGTTGTGATATTTATACTGACGTAGAAGGGGTATATACAACAGATCCTAGAATAGTAAAAAAAGCAAAAAAACTTGACTTTATAACATATGAAGAAATGTTAGAATTGGCATCTCAGGGCGCTAAAGTATTGCAAACGAGATCAGTTGCGTTGGCAATGAAATATAATGTAAATTTAAGAGTTCTAAGTAGTTTTGCAAATGTACCCGGAACTTTAATAGCTGAAGAAAGAGGTAATATGGAAAAATCTGAAATTAGTGGCATTGCCCATAGTCTAAATGAAGCTAAAATAACTTTGTCAGATATCCCTGATCAACCAGGTCAAGCAGCAAACATTTTTGGAGCATTAGCAGAGTTTTCTGTTAATGTTGATATGATTGTTCAATCATCTTCTATTAATCATGGTTCAACAGATATGACGTTTACGATACCAGAAACTGATTTATTAATAGCTGAAAAAGTAATAAAAAAAATCAAAGGAAATATAGGGTTTAAAAAGTTTACAAGCGAAACAAATGTTGTTAAAATATCTATAGTAGGAAATGCTATGAGGTCGCAATCCGGTATAGCAAAAACCATGTTTCAAACATTAGCTAAAAATCATATTAATATTCAGGTTATATCTACTAGTGAAATTAAAATTTCAGTCCTTATTTCGTCAGAGTATTATGAACTTGCAATGAGATCTTTGCATTTAGCATTTGATTTGGATAAATAATTTAATAATTATGTTTTTAAAACAAATGTTGATTTAAAATCTGACTCAATATAAAATATATGCCCATAGGGAATATATATGTCAATTATTGTAGATAAAAACAAAAAAAAATCTGATGAATCACACTTTAGTGGAGAAGCTGTTTCTGAGGCAGTATTTGACGCCTTCGACATGGTTGAGAAAGATGATGTTGGAAAATTATGCTTAGATGCAAGGCTTAAAAAAGGTTTAACTCAAGAGCAAGCTAGTAAAATTTTAAAGGTTAAAGTCAGCATTATTAAAGATTTTGAAGATGGTAATGAGTTCGAATTGCATGGTCTGGCTTACAAAATTGGATTTGTTAGATCTTATGCATTTTTGTTAGAATTAGATGCTGATGTTTTAGTAGAAGAATTTAAAGAAAGTCTTCAACTTAATACTTATAAAGAAGATTATAAGTTTTTAACCCCAAATACTGAAGCTAAAAAGTTTTTACCAATGGGTGCAGTTTTATCACTTTTTATTTCTGTAATTATTTATACTGGATGGTACTACAGCGATAGAAATAACAACGTTAATCACGTTTCCAACCAAGTTTTAGAGAGTAACAAAACAAATTTTTCAACCAAAAACGATTATATTATAATAGAAGATAGTTTAGATATAAATAAGAGTATTTCGTTGGATAATAAAAAAAATATTAACAAAGTTGAAAAGATTATTTTAAATACTAAAATTGATGTTCAAGATAAAAATATTGAAAATAAGGAGAAAAAAAACTTAACCTCTGAAAATATTATTAAACCAGTTGAAATTGAAGCTAATGAAATGTCTGCAAAAGCTAATGAGAGAAACCCTAATACAGAATTGGTTTTAAAGGCTTTTGGGAATAGTTGGGTTGAAATTGAAGATTTAAATGGAAACATCCTCATGACAAGATTAATGAGACCAGGGGAAACTTATATTGTACCGAACATAAAAGGTTTAACATTCAATACAGGAAATGCTGGTGCATTATCGCTTTCAAGAGGTGATATTTTATTACCTTCTTTAGGTGATGTTGGAGAAATAATTAAAGCCCGACCCTTAAATATTAAAGCTTTTACTAATTAATAATTTGTTAATAATTTCCTTCTAATAACTTAACCAAAACTTTTAATGAATTTATTAATTTCAGGACATAATAATGAACATTAGGCCTTACAGGCATATAGAGCGAAGAAAATCTAAGAAAATTAAAGTAGGAAATATTTCTGTTGGAGGTGACGCACCTATTAGTGTTCAAACTATGACTAACACACCTACAACTGATATTGATTTAACATTAGATCAAATAGAAAAATGTGTAGAAGCTGGAGCGGATATTATAAGAGTTTCGTGTCCTGACAAAAACTCCACCACTGCTCTCAAGCAATTAGTACGATTGTCTCCGATTCCTATTGTAGCTGATATTCATTTTCATTACTTAAGGGCTATTGAAGCAGCAGATGCTGGCGCGGCATGTCTTAGAATCAACCCGGGTAATATTGGTCAAGCCGATAAAATTAAAGAAGTTATTTCTGCTGCTAAACAAAATCAATCTTCTATAAGGATAGGGGTAAACGCAGGATCTTTAGAAAAAAATATTTTAGACAAATATGGTGAACCAACTCCAGAAGCTTTGGTAGATTCTGCATTAGCACATATTCAAATATTAAAAGAACATGACTTTCAAGATTATAAAGTAAGCGTAAAGGCCTCTGATGTTTTTTTAGCTGTGGCTGCTTACACTCAATTAGCAGATATAGATGATTGTCCCTTGCATATTGGAATAACAGAAGCAGGAAGTTTGAGAGCTGGAACCGTAAAATCATCTATAGGACTCGGCAATTTATTATGGTCTGGAATAGGAGATACCATAAGAGTTTCATTGTCAGCTGATCCTGCTGAGGAAGTTAGAGTTGCCTATGAATTGTTAAAGTCCCTTGGGTTAAGAAGAAGAGGAGTGACGGTTATATCATGTCCATCATGTGCTAGGCAGCAATTTGACGTAATCAAAACTGTACAAGAGGTTGAAGAAAGGCTTCAGCATATTACTGATCCTATTACAGTGTCTATTATTGGATGTATCGTAAATGGTCCTGGAGAAGCAAAGGAGACGGATATAGGCTTAACAGGAGGTGGAAAAGGAAATCATCAAATTTACGTAAATGGTATAACAGACCATATTATCAGGAATGAAAATGTTGCTGATTATGTAGTTAACTTTGTACTTCAGAAAATATCTGAAAAAGTATAATCGTATATAATTTTTTTAATCTCATAGGCTTATAATGGAAAAACTTAGAACAGTTAGAGGTGTGCATGATTTATTACCCGATATTTTGCATAAACAGAATTTAGTGATTAACGAAGGGTTGAAAATATCTGAAAAATATTGTTACCAGCAAATAGAAACACCTATTTTTGAATTTGCAGAAGTTTTCACAAAACCTCTTGGTAAAACAAGTGATATTGTTACTAAAGAAAATTATATTTTTAAAGATAGAAGCGAAGATGAATTAATGTTAAGGCCTGAAGGTACATCAGGAGTTGTAAGAGCATTTTTAAATGCAGGTTTAACGCAAGACATTCCAAAGCGTTATTCATATTATGGGCCTATGTTTAGGTATGAAAGGCCTCAAAAAGGCAGATTAAGGCAATTTAAACAATTTGGTATAGAATGTATAGGCATTAATAACTCTATGGCAGATGTTGAGGTTATCTCTTTAGGCCATGCTTTTTTAGATAGATTAAACATCTTAGACAAAATAAATTTAAAGATAAATACGTTAGGTGATAGTGAGACCAGATTAAGATATAGAAAGGCGTTAGTCGATTATTTAAATGATTATAAATCTGAATTATCAAATGAAAGTATTAAAAGGTTATCAGAAAATCCTTTAAGAATTTTAGATTCTAAAAATGAGACAGATAAAAAAATTTTAATAAATGCGCCAAATATAATAGATTATTTAAATGAAGTCTCCCAAGAAAGATTTGAAAAAGTATGCTCAGGTCTGAGTGCTCTAAAAATAAAATATCAAATTGATAAAAATCTTGTAAGAGGTTTAGATTATTATTGCCATACTGCTTTTGAATTTATTACTAGTGATTTAGGGTCTCAAGGTACTGTTCTAGCAGGCGGTAGATACGATGGTTTGGCTAAAATGTTAGGAGGAGTTGATACTGCTGGTGTTGGTTGGGCTGCAGGTGTAGACCGGCTGTCTCTAATGATTAATGAAGAGTTTGCAAATAAACCTGACTTAGTATTAATGGCTGTATCTGAAAATTTAGAACCGTTATTAATGCCAATAATGAAAAAATTAGTGGATAAAGGTTTAAAGGTAGAAATCCTTATTACAGGAAACATGTCAAAAAAATTTAAAAGAGCAAATAAAGTAGATGCTTCATACGCAATAATCCTAGGTGAAGAAGAATTATCTAAAAATATTATAAAATTAAAAAATTTAATAATAGGTTCTGAGAGACTTATAACCCTAGATGAAGCAATAAAAGTTATAAAAAATCTATAAAAGTGTTTTTGGAGAGAAATTTGAGCTTACAGAATAATATAGATAAAATTTTTCAAAGGGAAGATACAATTGAAAAATTACTTGTCAATCCCTCTGAGTTGAAACCTTTGGAGTTAGCAGAGCTTTCAAAAGAATTATCTGATATAAAACACATCACTGAATTAGCTAAAAAAAAATATCTGTTAGATAAAGAATTGTCTGACCTTAGTGAATTACTAGATGACAAAGAGACTGATAATGAAATTAAAAGTATAGCTGTTAATGAAATCAACGCTCTTAAAGAAAAAGTTACTAACCTTGAAAAAAATATTCAATTTTCTTTATTGCCTAAAGATAAAGATGACGTCAGAAACGTAATTATTGAAGTTAGAGCTGGTACCGGAGGTGATGAAGCAGGTTTATTTGCCGCAGATTTATTTGCAATGTATGATAAATTATCAATAAAAAATAAATGGAAATTTGAAGTAATGGAAGTTTCAGAAACCAGTGTTGGTGGTTACAAAGAAGCTCAAGCAAATATTATAGGTAAAGATGTTTTTGGTAGGCTTAAGTTTGAGTCAGGAGTTCATAGGGTTCAGAGAGTCCCAGAAACAGAAACTAGCGGACGAATCCATACCTCAGCCGCAACTGTAGCTGTTTTGCCTGAGGCAGAAGATTTAGAAATTATTATTGAGGATAAAGATTTAAGAATTGACGTCTTTAGATCAAGTGGACCTGGTGGACAGTCGGTTAATACTACAGATTCAGCTGTAAGAATTACACACCTACCTTCAGGTATAGTTGTTAGCCAACAAGATGAAAAGTCACAACATAAAAATAGGGCTAAAGCTATGAAAATACTTCAATCACGTTTATACGAAGCTGAAAGGCAAAAACAACAAGATGAAAGATCGTCTTCGAGAAAAGGTCAAGTTGGCTCTGGAGATAGATCAGAAAGAATAAGAACGTATAACTTTCCACAAGGAAGGGTAACAGACCATAGAATTAACTTAACATTACACAAGTTAGATAAGGTTCTCCAGGGGGAAGCATTAGACGAATTGATAGATGCATTGATAGTTGAAGATAGAATGTTAAAGTTAGAGATCAATGGATAATAAACAAAAATCAATTGATGTTTATAGTATAATAAAACCTGAAATTGAAAAATTAATAAACTGTGGGTCTACAACACCAATTTTGGATAGTAGAATACTTCTTGCTCATACTTTGTCTTATGCTAGGTCAGTTTATACTCATGAAAATATAAATATATCGAAAAATCAAATCAATAAATTTCAAAATCTTATTTCAGAAAGGGCAAAAGGTAAGCCGGTCTCAAGAATTATAAATAAAAAAAATTTTTGGAAAAAAGAATTCCAAATCAACAAAGAGACCTTAGACCCAAGGCCTGACTCTGAGGTTATTATAGAATACTTTTTTAAATATTATGAGGATAAATTTAAAGAGCTAAAAATTCTTGATTTAGGTTCTGGTTCTGGTTGTTTAGGGCTTTCACTTTTAGACGAATATCAAAATTCTAAAGTGAGTTTTTTAGATGTATCTAAAAAATCTTTAAAAGCTGTAAAGTTGAATTCTTTAAAATTTAAAATATATGAAAGAACTAAGCTTATTAATTTAGACTGGAGTTCACCTGATTGGGATAGAGATTTATTGGATTTCGAAAAAAATATTAAGTTTGATGCAATTGTAACTAACCCTCCTTATATACCGTCTGCTGAAATTGAGTTATTACAAAAAGAGGTAAAATATTATGATCCTTTGATTGCGTTGGATGGAGGTAAAGATGGACTAGATGCTTATAGGCTAATTTTTAGTAAATTATTTAAGTTGTTAAAACCAAATGGAAAAATTTTTGTTGAGATAGGAAAAAATCAAGAAAAATTTATTTCAAAAATCGGTTTGAATAATAACTTGTTAAAAATAGACTATGGACGAGATTTACAAGGAATTATAAGATTAATTGTATTTACAATTAAATAATTTTTTTTCTTCTTGGCTAAACATTAAAAAGTTTATATAAAACTTAAATAAGTTAAATCTTATTTTATTAATGGTACATTAGATACATTAATCGAGTATATCAATTTAAGATAGCACTCTTAAAAAAATTTTTAAAATTTTATATTTAAATATAACACTATTATTCAATTATTAGGACAATTATGAGACAACAAAATAATGGGCGTCGCCGTCAAAATCGAGGATCAAGTCGTCGAAGCTATGGTGCTGGTAATAACAATGGAAACATAAATAAAAATACTGTCATAGATAGTTCTGGACCTGATGGAAGACAAAGAGGTTCAGTTTCTCAATTAAACGAAAAATATACTAGCCTAGCCTCAGATGCTGCTGCATCTGATGACCGTATTTTAGCAGAGTCATACTTACAATTTGCTGATCATTATTACAGAATACACCAAGAGATTGAAATTAATAATGAAGCAAAAGAAACAAAGCTGAATGCAGAAAAAAATAATAATGAAAATAGCAATTCTGAAATTGAAGTTGAAAACAAAGACAAAAATAATAATAACAGACCTCCTCGACGTAAAAGAGGTTACCAGATTAGAGAAACCGAAATGTTAGCTCAAGAAGATGAGAATACTAAAATAATAAAAGAAAAAGAGAACTCTGAAAAAAATTCAAACTTTGATACCGTATAATCTTCAAAAAATTATTAAGTTTAGGTAAAATAAAAAGTTAGATACTGAAATACATAATATTAATTCAATTTCTATAACATAAACTTAAAAAATGTATGAAACCTTTTAAATATTGTAATTTCAGCAATCGGTAACCATATATATAAATCTATCTATATAAAAACGGGTTCAAGAAATAGAAAGTCTATTAAAACAATTTTCTGATAGATCGAAAGTCACACTCAAATTAGCACATGAACTGTCTCTTGATTCAGGTGTTAATTTAATTTCTGATCATGTTTTATTTATAATTATTGATAAATCCGAAAAATATATTGAGAAAATTCTGAATAATCTTGGCGCTGACATAAGTAGTTTACAAAAACAATTGAACTCGAGTTTGTCGTTATTAAAAAAATCTCAACAAGAAAATAAAATTGATAAAAGTATTACAAAATTAATCGACGTTGCTAGACATTTAATTATTAAAAATGGTGATAAGGTTATTACTCAAGAAATATTATTGCTATCATTAACTTGTGTTAATAATCCAGGGCAAAAAATTCTATTTAATGAAGGCGTAAACTTCAACAAATTACAAGATGAGATTAATAGATTTAGGAAAGGTAAAAAAGCAATGAATGAAACAGCTGAATCTGGCTTTGACACACTTAATCGATTTGCAACTAATCTTACTGCTAACGCTCTTAAGGGTTTGTTAGATCCTGTCATTGGTAGAGACGAGGAAATCCGACGTGTAATTCAAGTTTTGTCCAGAAGAACTAAAAATAACCCAGTGTTAATAGGTGAACCTGGTGTTGGTAAGACGGCAATTTTAGAAGGTTTAGCAATAAGAATAGCCCATGACGATGTTCCAGAAAAATTAAAGGATAAAGAAATTTTTTCTTTGGATTTAGCAAGTATTTTAGCAGGAGCTAAATTTAGAGGCGACTTTGAAGAAAGATTGAAATCTTTACTAAATGAAGTTGAAAAGAAAAGAGACAAGATAGTACTTTTTATAGACGAGCTTCATTCACTTGTTGGCGCTGGGGGAGCGGATGGTTCACTAGACGCATCTAATATATTTAAACCTGCATTAGCAAGAGGTGAATTGCACTGTGTTGGAGCAACTACCTTTGAGGAATATAGAAAATATATTGAAAAGGACAAAGCATTGGCAAGAAGGTTCCAACAAGTATACATAAACGAGCCAGATATTGAGAATAGTATATCAATGATGAGGGGACTTAAGGAAAAATATGAATTATTTCATGGAATAACAATTTCTGACAAGGCCCTATTAGCTTCTGTACATTTATCATCGAGATATATAAATGACAGGTTTTTACCAGACAAAGCAATTGATTTGATAGATGAAGCTGCGAGTCGAAAAAGAATTGAGATAGACTCAAAACCAGATGCTTTAGATGAAACAGATAGAAGAATAATTCAATTAAAAATTGAAAGAAAAGTTTTAAAAAAAGAAAAAGATCAATCTTCCTATGATAGGTTAGATAGGGTTGAAGGTGAATTAAAAGAACTTCAATTAATATCAGAAAAAGAAACCAAGAATTGGAAATTAAGCAAGAAATTAATTGAAGATGAACAACAAAGAAAAGTTGATTTAGAAAATGCAAGGAATGAACTTGATCTTGTCAAGAGGGACGGTGATTGGGAAAGAGCAGGAGAGATTTCATATCAAGTAATACCAAACTTAGAAAGAAAAATAACAGAAAACGAAACTAATGCTGACCAAATAAACACAATTGTTTCAGAACAAGATGTAGCAACAGTTGTTTCAAAGTGGACGGGCATACCTTTAGAAAAAATGATGGAATTTGAAAGAATTAAACTGATTAACATTAAAGATGAATTAAAAAAATCAATAATTGGTCAGGATATTGTAATTGATGCTATTTCAAAAACTATTATTCGATCAAGAGCTGGCTTAAGTGATCCTACTAGCCCACTGGGTTCATTCATATTCCTTGGCTCAACGGGAGTAGGCAAAACTGAAACTGCTAAAGCTTTAGCAAAATTTTTATTTAATGATAGTGAATCTCTAATAAGAATAGATATGTCTGAATATATGGAAAAACATTCAATCTCCAGGTTGATTGGCGCACCTCCTGGATATGTGGGTTATGACGAAGGAGGCGTATTAACAGAAGCTGTTATAAGAAGGCCATATAGAGTAATACTTTTCGATGAAATAGAAAAAGCACATTTAGACGTTTTAAATTTATTATTACAAGTTATGGATGACGGCCGCTTAACTGACAGTCATGGAAAGACCGTTGATTTTACAAATACTATAATAATAATGACAAGTAATATGGGCTCAGAATATTTTGAAAGTAACTTAAATTTTGGAGAAAAAAATGAAAAAACTAAATCTGTTATAAATAAAGTTATGAACGCAGTTAAAGCTAAATTAAGTCCTGAATTTATTAATAGATTAGATGAAATTTTATTTTTTTCTAAATTAGGAAAATCTCATGTTGCTGACATTGTAGAAATCCAATTAAACTATCTTAAAAATAGACTTTTGTTAAATAATTACTCGATTGTGTGGGATGATAAAGTTTGTGATACAATAGCATTAAAAGGTTATAATCCTGAATATGGAGCAAGGCCTATTAAGAGAGAAATTAGGGATGTAGTTGAAGATAAAATAAGTGAAATGATTATCAATAACAATATTAGAGAAGGAAGCGTTATAAGGATTGAGGTTGTTGATAATAATATTGAAGTAAATTTAGTTTGAATAAATCAATTTAACTTCTTCTTTTGAAAACTAATTTCAGCATTGCTTGCAAGCTTTTCATTTTCATAAGTTTTTTCAAGTGCAATTTTTTGTGTTATAATATTTTGAACATGATTTTTGAAAGTTTCAATCATACTAGGGTGTATATTTTTACCTGAGGGTAATTTAATTTTCATAGGATTAACTTGTCTGTTGTTGCGAAGAACCTCGTAATGCAAATGTGGCCCAGTTGATCTGCCAGTAGAGCCAACATAACCAATGGTTTTACCTTGCTGTATTCTTTTTCCAACTTTTATATTTTTATGAAAACCTGATAAGTGAGCGTAAGCAGTCTTGTATGTGCCTGTATGACGTATTTTAATATATTTACCATATGACCCATTCCAGCCTGCTTTTTCAATAATTCCATCTCCAGCCGCAAAAACAGGTGTTCCTGACGGTGCCGCAAAATCTAAACCTCTATGCATTTTTGTATATCCCAAAACTGGATGTTTCCTTACTCCATATCTGCTGGACAAGCGTGCTCCATTAATAGGGGTTTTCATTATTGTTCTTTTTGATGATTTTCCGTCTTCATCATAATATTGTGGTAGGCCATACTTGTCATTATAATTATAATAACTCAGTTTTTTGCCAGATAGTGTAATGCTTACGTATGTTATTGGCTTAGTCTTTATAGTTTTGTTTTTTAATATATCAATTTCTTTGGTATACAATACCTCAAAAGTGTCTCCCTGACGAATTTCTCTTTGAAAATCAACCGAAAAACCTAAAAGACTTATCATGTCAAGTAAGGTGCTTTCCGGCATTCCAGACTTTATAGCAGAGTTATATAAGCTAGAGTGGATAACACCTTTTACAAGAGTTTTTGTTAATTTAGTAGGTCTTAAAAAAACTTGTGATACAAAGTTACTCTTAAGATCTTGCCATACAAAAATATCATAGGTTTTGGAATAGCTTAATTTTAAAGCTCCCCCAATTAGCTTTGATGGATTTGAATAATTTATAATCATATTAGCTGGAAGGGTGCTAAGTATTTTTCTTCCATTCTTAAGCTTATATATAGAGTTTATAATTTTGTTAACATTTTTATTCTTAAAGTTTATTCTATGCAAAGCAGAGCTGAGTGTTTCATTAACTTTTAAATTTGTTTTTTTTACATTCACAACTGGTATTGCTCCAACTTTTTGGACAATATTTAAAACCGTATCAGCTGATTCTTCAATCTTGGTAAGATCAAAAGGTTTTTTAGTAGGAATTTCAACTTGAGTAATTTGTTGAGGCGAGGATAAAGCAGTATCGGCGTTGAAGAAAACATAAAGTGGTAAGCATAAAACTAAAGTAACAACAATATTGTATAAACTCTTAATTTTAAATAGTTTTTTCATGATAAATGGGATACTGCCGTCATAATATTTAAATGTCAAGCCAACAATTTTGCAACAAAAATGAATAAAAATAACTAACATGAAATATTAATTAAAAAAAAAATGTTTTTTTTAGTAAAAAGTGACTTTTAAGTTTGACACAATCAAAGATGGTGAGTATAACGCCAATTCAATTCGAAACTGAATTGTTTACTCATTTTGAGTGTCTGTTTGAAAATGTTAATAATAAGAAGAGATTCATAGACGGTGGTCTTATATTTTATACATAAATATATGGTCGTCTATTGGATCGCGCAATTTACCATAATAATGAATAACAAATTA